>JAUYES010000427.1 GCA_030691225.1 Holophaga sp.
TCCTGGGCGACGGCTATACCCAGGCCGAATTACCCAAGTTCGAAAAAGACGCTCGGCGCCTGATGGAGCAGCTTTTCGCCACTTCTCCCTATAAGGAACAACGCCAGGATTTCAATGTCTGGGGGCTTTGCCCACCCGCACGGGAATCTGGTATCGCCCGACCTTCCACAGGCATTCAACGTCGCTCACCCTTGGGTTGCACCTATGACGCCTTCGGCAGCGAGCGCTATGTTCTTACCTTCGAAAACCGAACGCTGCGGGACGTAGCTTCCTTTGCGCCCTACGAATTCATGGAAATCCTGGTGAATGGCACGACCTATGGCGGTGGCGGAATCTTTGGCCTGTATGGCACGGTCGCTTCGGATAATGCCTTCAGCCCCTACATTTTCGTGCACGAATTTGGCCATCATTTCGCGGGTTTGGCTGACGAGTACTACACTTCGGATGTAGCTTACGAAACCGGCAAGGACCAGCGGCCCGAGCCCTGGGAACCCAATGCCACTGCCGACCCCAAGAATCCCAAGTGGAAGGCATTGCTAAGTCCCGGAGTTCCCCTCCCCACCCCCTGGGCCAAAGCTGAATTCGAAAAAGCCAGCTGGGCCTTTCAAAAGGAACGAACCAAACTCCGAGCGGATCGCCGCCCCGAATCGGAAATGGAAGCCCTCATGAACCGCCAAAAAAAATTAGATTCGGCGACTCTTAGCCAGGATGTTTGGTCTCAAAAGGTAGGTGCCTTCGAGGGTGCCAATTATGAAGCAACCGGGTACTTTCGATCTCAGGAGGATTGCATCATGTTCACGCGAGACGACGTCCCCTTCTGCGCGGCCTGCCGGAGTGGCATCGAAAAGGTAATCAGGATGTATACTCCATCATCAAACCAGACTACCTTTGATTTTGATGCTTTGTATTTTTAAAAATTATTACCGCTAATTACAATTAGCGATCTTGGGCCCGATTTCAGAATGTGGTCCGCTCGTCCGATATCGGCATTAGAGCCCAGGAACTTCGGAGGTCAGGTTGGTGGTGGAGGGCACGGAATCCCAGCAACGGGTGATCCTAGTCAACGACGACCGCGTCCAACGTCTGCACCTCTGCCGTTTGCTGGAATCCATCGGTCTGGTGGCCTTGCCCTTTGCTGGTGCCGTGGAGGCTCTTGAGGGACTCCAGAAAATGGTTCCTCCAGATCTAATCATCACGGATCTCAATATGCCGGGAATGGATGGCTGGGGCTTCTGCCGCCTGCTGCGCTCCCCCGAATTTCCTGACTTCAACCAGACTCCGATCCTGGTGGTATCGGCCACGTTTTCGGGTGAAGAACCCGCGCGAATCACGGCGGATTTGGGTGCCAATGCCTTTCTTCCCGCTCCGGTGGAATCGCTCCCCTTCCTCTCGGCCGTGCGCAGGCTCCTTACGGGAGACACCTCCCCCCTCGCATCCAAAGTCCTGATCGTGGAGGATTCGAGGGTTCTTTGTCACATGCTTTCGAAGGTGTTTACAAATCACGGCTACCTCGTCGATACCGCCGAAACGGGGGAGATGGGACTGGAGCTTTTCCGATCCGGCCGCCCCGATATCGTGGTGCTCGATTACCACTTACCGGACATCCTCGGCGACCAGGTCTTGGTCGAAATCCAGGCCATGGATGCCCGGGCCGTTGTGTTGGTAATGACTGCCGATTCCAGCCCCGAACTGGCCCTCAAGGTAGTCCGCTTAGGCGCCCGGGGCTACTTGCGAAAACCCTTCGATCCCAAATACTTGCTTACGCTTTGCGCCAATGCCCGGCGGGAAATGGCCTTGCTCAATGTGGAAGCCTTGTTGGAAACCCGCACTCAAGAGTTGCGAGAAAGTGAAACCCGGCTGAAGCAGGCCCTGGAAGCGACCAATGACGCCGTTTGGGATTGGGACCTGGAGCAGGGGATCGCCGTAGTCACACCCTCGTATTTCACGATGCTCGAATACCAGCCTGATGCCTTTCATCCCACCGTCGGCCTTGAGGTGACCCTCATCCACCCTGACGATCTCGCCCAAGCCCAACAGGCTTTTTGTGCGGTCATGGAATCGGGCATCGAGCGCTTGGAGCAGGAATGCCGCATGAAAACGGCACGTGGTGATTGGGCCACAATCCTCTCCCGCGGGTTAGTGGTCTCGCGGGACGAACAAGGACGCCCCATGCGAATCGTGGGTATCCATTCCAATGTCACGCCTCAACGCAAGGCGGCTGAGGCTTTGAAGGTTTCTGAAGAAAAACTTTCTCGCATTTTCAACCTATCGCCCAGCGCCATTGTCATTTCCCGAATCTCCGACGCCAAGATCCTCGAGGTCAACGATAGTTTTTCGACCAACACAGGCTACACGCGGGAAGAATCGCTGGGACGGCGCGCCATGGACCTGGATCTTTATGCGGATGCCTCGGCCCGCGCCAGTCTATTTCAGGAACTTGCCCAGCATGGGGAGGTTCACAACCGGGAGCTAATCTTCAGAAGGAAAAATGGGTCCCATGTGCCGGGACTCCTTTCAGCCAAGATCGTGGACTTTGATTTGGAACCATGCCTGCTGACCGTGATAACCGATATTTCGGCACTAAAAGGCGTCCAGGAAGCCCACCTAGAATTGATGGAGCAGATGCGCCAGTTGCAGAAGCTTGAGTCGGTAGGGCGGCTAGCGGGTGGCGTGGCCCACGATTTCAACAATCTGCTTTCCCCCATCCTGACCTACTCGGAACTTTTGCTCGATGATCTTCCCGAGGGCGATCCCTGTTGGGACAAGGCTCAGCAAATTGTCAGAGCGGCCCAGCGGGGGCGAGATCTCACTCGACAACTATTGGCATTCAGTCGCAAGCAGGTGCTCGATCTCAAGAACCTCGATTTGCGCGAAGTCATC
>JAUYES010000428.1 GCA_030691225.1 Holophaga sp.
AGTGCCTTCGCTGTTCTTCCAGCCTCCGAACGCCGCCTCATCATCGAGCAGGTCGCCGCGAGGCGTGGCATCTTGCCAGTAATTGTCGAGAAGGACTTCTGGGTGTGTTGGATCCTGGGGCAAATCTATGCCACCCAGGAAATGGCCACCAGCGTGGTCTTCAAGGGCGGCACTTCCCTCGCAAAACCTGCCCCATGACGCGCAAAGTGAACCAATTGAAAACGCCGTGGATTACGACTGCGGGCCACACGGACCCCGAACGCTCGCGTAGCCAAGCATAGAGGAAGCTCTCCCCGGTGAGCCCGATCGTGAAGAGCGGCAGAGCCAAGGCCAGGGGCACCTTCTGAGCATCCTGGTAGGCGCCTTGCGCGATCACCGCAAAGTGCCACACGGACCAAATGACTCCAGAAATCAGGGCAGAGGTGGCAAAGGAAAAACGTTCGCGTACTCCCGACGACCTCACGACTTTCACTGACAACGCCTTGGCCAAGAATAGCTTTCATCTGTTCCATCGATATTTAAATCCTGAAGTCGTTCTTTCCGGGTACGAAGGTTACATCTCTCGGGACATCCTTCCGGCAATGCTGGTTTTTAGATGCCATGCGATGGAGTTATCTCGATGTAGCCCTCCACAGGAAACTCTGTATGATCCCCGTAAGGCGGTTTCACTTGCTGTGCCCCGAGCACCCATGATCGAGCCCCTTCCGATCAAGACTGAGAGCCCTGGAACCCCCGTTCTCCCGGAGACAGCCATGCGACCCGTTCTGACCCTCGCCGCGCTGCTCATGGCCCTGTCAGGCGCTGCGTCACCTGGGATGGCTCAGGACCCGCCGCCCCAGGAAGGCGAACTCGCTGCGACCGTCCAACTCGACAAGACCGGCGAGCGCGTCACCCTCTCCTTCACCAACAAATCCCGGCGCACCTTGAGTCTCTCCGTCCCCCAAGGCATGCCACTTACGAAGGCGCCCCACGCATCAGGCCAGATATTCCTCACTAGGCCGGTGGACTTGAAGCTGGCCCCCGGCGCGGCGAGGAGCCTGGAGGTGCCCGTCATCACCGTTGGGGACTGCCCACCAGGCGACTATGCTCCGAGCAGCGAGGGTGCTCTGGCGCCCGATGTGATGACGGTACGCGAGTTCATGAAGAAGGCGGATACCGGAGCCATGAAATACGACCCGGTATCCGGCCGACTGGCCCTGCTGGTGCGCCGCCATGGCGTCGACAAGGGTCAGCAGATACTTGCCAGCCAGGTCGGTGCCCTCCGGGCACAGCAACACCGCAACGTGCTCTCTGCCGCAGGGCTGCTGGCCGGAGGCTCCCAGTCGAACGCCGCGCTCGATCCGAAGCTTATTTTCGCAGTCAACAACATCGAC
>JAUYES010000430.1 GCA_030691225.1 Holophaga sp.
CGTTTGTTGATACCCTAAGAAGTGTTGCTTCCCCACCTGGAAGCGCGCTTCTTGCGAGGTTCATGTGTCCATTCATCCCGAAGCTCAGGACCGCAACGACCGGATCAAGGCCATCAATCCTGTGATCACGGCTGCCTTGTCGCCCCTTGGTCTGCGTTCATTTTTCCCCAAGGGCATTCCCTACCAGGCGGGCCAGGCCAAGAATTGCAAGATCAACGCCACCATTGGCCAGATCACCGATGGTGATGGCAGTCCCTTGCCCTTGGCGCCCCTGGCGGAAAAGCTTTCGGCTCTGAACCCCAAGGACGCCTTTCTCTACAGCCCCATCCAGGGCCGCGATACGGCCCGCAAGGCTTGGCACGCCAAGCTCGTGAAGGAAGATGCCCGCATGGAACAGGTGGGCATGGGCGTCGTCAGCGCAGGCATTTGCCATGCCCTGAATATGGCGGCGGAATTGTTCTTTGCCGAGGGCGACACGCTGGTGGTGCCCGATCTCTACTGGGATAACTACGAACAGATTTTCCAAATTCGCCTGCAGGGCACCTTCAGGACCTTCCATTTCTACAACGCGCAAGGTGGCTTCAACATCGAAGGTCTGCGCGAAACCTTGGCCTCGGTGAAGGGCAAGGTCCATCTGCTGCTGAACTTCCCCAGCAATCCCAACGGCTATAGCCCCACGCCCGCCGAGATGCAGGCCATCGCCGAGGTCATCGTGGCCGCCGCCAGCGATCGTACCGTGATTGCGTTTTGCGATGATGCCTACCACGGCCTCGTCTTCGAACCCACCGCCACCACCAAGAGCCTCTTCTTCGAATTGATTGGCAAGAGCGCGAATCTCATCCCCCTCAAATGCGACGGCGTAACGAAAGAACTCAGTTTCTTCAGTGGCCGCGTGGGCTTCCTGACCTTCGGCGTGGATCCGAATGCCGCCGCCATCTTGGTGGATAAATGCATGGGCCTCATCCGCAGTGGCATCGGCTGCCCCGTGGGCCTTAGCCAATACCTCATGGAAATCGAACTGGCCGATCCGCGTCACGATGCGGAATTCGAAAAAATGCGCATGGTGCTGCAGACCCGCTATGGCGTGCTGAAGCAAGCACTGACCCGGCCCACCAAGCAGTGGACCGTGCTGCCCTTCAACGGCGGCTGCTTCTGCCTTTTGAAGCTGCGCGATGGCCTCGATGCCGACGCCGTTCGCCAGCAACTCATTCATGAAGAAAGCGTGGGCGTGGTCAATCAGGGCGACCGTTACCTTCGGCTGGCCTTCTGTTCCATCAAGGAAGCCAGCATCGATCCACGCGTAGCGGCCATTGAGCGGGTGTGCGAAAAAATGTAGTTCACATAGAAACGTGATTTCTGTGCTGAGCAAAACGATCACGCAGAAGCATCGCGAACAGAGGTAGTAGGCGCAGCACTATTTCATGGCTGAGCCTTGGCTGGATACCATCAAACGGTCCACCCAACGAAAAGCCCCTCTGTGAATACACCCACGCCGCTCCCCTTCCAGCTCACCGAATTTCCCCCTGAGCGATTCCAGATTCTGGAATTACTGGGGCAAGGTGGCATGGGCAAAGTGTTCAAGGCCCGGGATCGGCACCTGAATCGCCCCGTGGCCTTGAAGTTCATCCTGTCTCAGGAAACACCAAATCTACTGATTCGCTTGGTGCTGGAGGCTCAGTACCAGGCTTCCCTGGATCATCCCCACATCGTCAAGGTCTACGGCGTAGGCACCTGGGAAGGGCGCACCTGCGTGATGATGCAATTGATCGCGGGCCCCAGCCTGGATCAGATTGCACCCTCGCTCAGTATTTCGAAACGTGTTGAGCTCATGGTTCAGGCCGCAAGGGGCATCCACGCAGCCCATCTCCATGGCTTGATTCATCGCGATCTGAAACCCCAAAACATCCTGGTCGAAACCCTGGAAGGTGGAAGCCTGCACGCCTTCGTGATGGATTTTGGTTTGGCGAGAGCTACGGAATCCGAAAGCCTAACGCTAAGTGGCGCCATCATGGGTTCGCCCCATTACATGTCGCCAGAACAGGCCCTGGGTGGTCGGCTAGTGGAGGCCCGGTCCGATATCTACAGCCTGGGCGCAACGCTCTACACCGCCGTAGTTGGCGCGCCGCCCTTCAGTGATTCTTCCGACGGGAAGTCCACCCGCTTAGAATTCCCGGCCGCCGAGGTCGACTTGAGCCTGCCCGAACCCGGTCGACTCTTGCCGGTTCCCCGCCTGGGTGCCCATGCATTGAGCGTGCTGCGCCGAGTCCTGGACGAAGACCCCCTGCCCCCCCGCCGCCTGAATCCTGACGTTTCCATGGATCTGGAAACCATCATTCTTCGGTGTCTAGAAAAGGACCCCGCCCATCGCTATCCTTCCGCCGCCGCCCTAGCGGATGATCTGGAATGCTACCTCGAGGGTATTCCCATCAGCGCCCGGCGCGCCTCGTGGCCGCGACGGGTGCGTACCTGGGCCCGGCAAAACCCGACTCTCAGTGCGGTCATAGCAGCAGGAATGTGTGTGGGGTTGCTGGCTCTGGGCGCCAGCGGGATAGCCATGCGTCGCCTACGCCAGAAGGCTGAAATTGCGGCACGCTTCGAACAAGCCGCGCAACAGAACGAAATCCGATTTCGCATGGGCACCCTGAGCCCTCAGCAAAACAGAGCTTCCGAAGTCGCCAAGCTGCTTGCCCAAATGGAAGCCAAGAAAATCGAGGCCCGAACCATCGGCCCCATGGCCTCGGGGCCCGGCGCCTTTTTCCAGGGGCGTGCGCTGCTCATTTTGGGTCGCAACCGAGAGGCATTGAAGGAACTCCAACAGGCATGGGAGCAAGGATTTCGATCGCCGATGGCCGCGCAGGCACTCGGATCTGCCCTCTTGGAGGTCTACTTTGAGGAATCCCAGCGCCTAACGGGTGGCCGCCAGCAACGCGAGGCAAACCGTCAGATCTTGGCCCAAAAATACCTGCATCCCGCGATTAAGCATTTCCAAACAGGCGCAACGCTTGGTGAGCGAAAAAACCTGTACCTGGCTCAGGTCGCCTTTCTCGAAGGTAGGGATGATGCCGCCCTGGAGCTTGCCAGCGCGGAATTAGCCATTACCCCTTGGACCATCGAAGCCCATCGCCTGCGCCATCTGGTGTACTGCCGTCGCGCCGAGACTGCCCAGGATTTGGCGACCTTCGAAAAGCATTGCCAGGAGGCCGAAAGCCATCTGCAGACCCTAACCGACATTGCTCGTGGAGATTCGCGAAGTCACTTGATCGCCGCTCAGTGGTGGATCTACAAGGGCGGTCGACTGGCTTTTCGATTCCAGGTATTTCAACCCGAACTGATTCAAAAAGGCCTGGACTTGGCCACCGAAGCCTCTGAGCTGGATCCCACATCCGCCGCGCCATTCGCTCTGCGAGCGGAGGCCTGGGGCCGCATGGGCGATGTGCTGAGCCTCGCGGATCGCCCAGCTTCTGAAATCCAAAAATGCAATGACCAAACCCTGGCCGATGCTGATCGGGCCCTGCAATTAAATCCGAGGTCCATTAATGCCCAGCTATCCAAAGGCTTTACCAAATTTCTACGAACCGAAGCAGGGATGGGGAAAAGTGGGGATTTGGAAGAGGCCCTTGCCCATGTGAACCAGGTAATTCAGATCGATGATCGCGTTTCGGAAGCCTATCGATTGAAGAGTATGATCCACGATTACCAAGCCGAAGAGGCGGCGCTAAAAGGTGAAGATGGGCGAGACCATCTACAGGCCTGGGTTTCCACCAGCCAGGA
>JAUYES010000442.1 GCA_030691225.1 Holophaga sp.
TCCTGGCGTTCGGCCAAGGCTCCAGCCTCGGCGATCAAACGCTCGGCGGGCAATTGCCCTTGGAGTTGAGCATCTTTCAGGATTTGATCGAGCTTCTGACGGTATTGCTCCGGCAATTCGGCCGCCTGCGCCACGGCCTCGGTCTCGATGAACGCAACCAGTGTGCGCAGGCGGTTCAGCGAATCGTCAAAAAAGGTTTCCAGGCGCTGGCCTTCGCGGGAGCGCCCAGCGTTCCAGGCCTTGAGAAGCTCCCGCAGCCCATCGAGAACGGCGGATTCCATGCGTTCGGCCAGATCCGATGTGGGTGGTAACCAAGCGCCCGGCAACCGGAAGAAGGCCTCGGCGGTGAGGGACGGCAGGTTCAGCCATTCCGCATCCTCCTGCCAAGTCTTCGCCACGCTCCTCAGCAAGGACCGATTGATCTGGGGCTCCAGGCTGGGTTCATCCATCACTTCGAGCGTCAGATCCAACTTCCCTCGAGAGGCTGCCTCCCGGATGGCGGTCCGGATCGCGTTCTCCAAGGGAAACAAGGCTGGATGCATGCGCACATTCAGATCAAGCGCCTTATGGTTCACGCTGCGCAGCGCCAGGCGCAATTGGCCCCGATCCAGGGGATGGATAATCTCGGCATAGGCAGTCATGGATCGCATGGGTGTTCCTTCCTGAAGGGCATCTCGCCTTGAATTGAACTAATTACATAATCCCCTTCCCAGCTCCATGGATGGTAGGTTCAAATTCATGCGACCTCAGATTCAATGGTCGGGCACCGGCCAACCGGTCCTGCTCTTTCCCGGCTGGAACACCCAGGCGGGCTCCGTGTATTCCTGGCTGCCAGCGTCCTTTCGCGAGAATCATCGCTGTGGAATTCTGGAATGGCCTGGGCTGGGAAAGGCCGAGGACGAATTACTACCCGAAGACCTCGATTCCTTTTTGGATAATTTGGTCGAGGCGCTTCCCTTAAACCCCATTCCCATCGTTGGTTTTTGCATGGGTGGCATCGCAGCCTGGGCCTTTGCCCAGCGCCATCCGCGCTTGGTTAGCGCCCTGTTCTTGGTCGAAACGCCCCTGTCTTTCCCAGCCATCCTTGGGCCACTGCTGGCGCCCGGTTTGGGCGGTGTTGTGCTTGGCCTTGCGAAGGACACCACATGGGGACGGTTCCTGGTCCGCCGAGCCATTCTTCAGGCAACAATCCGCTACTCCGAGTCCTTTCTGCAAGAGTTGTTCGATTTCAAACGAAAGGCTGCGCTCCACTACCTCCGGCTCTTCTACGCCTATAACAAAGCCCTGGGACACAACAAGCAGACCCGCCCCGCAACCTGCCCTTGCTGGCAGTTGGTGGGGCAAAACCCAATCCGAGCCTTGGCGCCCTATTGGGGTCCCCGGCAACAGGTGGAATCCACGGTTCTTACTCTGGATGGCGCGGGACATTTCCCCGCCGTGGAAACCCCAGCCGTATTTTTCGAACATCTGGAAAGGCTGCTCGCGGGATTGTGAGTGCGTATCAGCGCTGATCGCTGGCCCACCGGGCCTTTTGGGCCGCGATGAAAGTGTCGTACTGCCCCCGCGTCTTGAGCACCTGGGCCTTAAAGGCTTGCAGGGTGCTCACGGGTGCATCGCGGACGAAGAGTCTCACAATCCAATCGGGCAGCCAACCTCCGGGGTCTAGGCTAACGGAATAGCTCACCATGACCGTGTCTTGCCCCGTGTCCCTTAGCGTAAAGACGCCCTCGCTCAATGGCACCCGGATGCAGTCCCGGCGGACTGGGGCGCTCAGCGCCGTTGTGTTCTGGAAGCGAACGAGAACTTCGGCGCGCTTGATATCTTCTGCAACCACGCTTTCGACGACCGCATCCCGGTCGGTGGCGGGCCACGGCAGGTTATAGCGACTGTAGATCACGCTACGCGAAAGGGGATTGCCCTCGAGAATTCGACTCTCCACCAGGCGATGGACCCATTCCTTTTGGCGTGGGATATCGATCAACACCGCAGCGACCTCCGCGAGAGGCAGGTTCACGATGCCTTCGGCTTTGTAGGCAAGGGGCGGACCTTTGCGTTCGTAGGCTCTGAACCCTTCTTTTTCGTACAGAAATCGCCATTCGCTGGGGCTCGCATGCGCCACCATCGCGACGAAAAGGGCTGACCCAATAGCCTTGAACATGGAATCAGTGTAGTGGACGAAGAAGCGCATAACCATTGCAGCGTAAATAGCCTGCGCTTTTCGACCAAAACGATTTTCGCCGCAAGCATGGATAGGGTAGGCAAGGGATTCTGATAGAGTCGAGCTGACTTTACTTTGGATAAACAATGCGGATCTGGGCGGTAGGCGGGGGCAAGGGCGGCACGGGTAAGAGCCTGATAAGCAATGGCATCGGCATGTGCCTAGCTGAGCGCGGATTAAAAGTAATCCTTGTGGATGCGGATTTCGGAGGACCGAACCAACACACCTATTGCGGTATCCGCAAGCCTGCCACTTCCTTGGCGCATTTCTTTGAACAGCGCACACCCCTGGAGGAAATCATCGTCGACACCCGGATCGAGGGCTTGCGTCTGATTCCGGGCAATTTTAATTCCTCCAACACGGACAACCTCACCTTCACCCAGAAGCAAAAACTCTTCCGCCATATCAAACTCCTGCGCGCAGATCACGTAATTCTCGATCTGGGAGCCGGGACTCAATACGACGTGCTGGACACTTTTCTGTTGGCAGATATTCATGTGGCCGTGGTGGCTCCCGATGCCATGTCCGTCGAGAATTTCTACTTGTTCCTGAAAACGCTTCATAACCGTTTACTTTGCAATGTACTGTCCTCAGTGGGTCTCCGGGAGCGCGCCAACACCATCTGGAAGGAACGAGCAGAGCTTGGAATCGCCACATCCAAAGATTTCATCACCCACCTTCGCACCCTCTCCGGCGAGTTCTCGAACCGCTTGACCCAGGAGCACGCCAAGCTTCGGCCCCATGTGGTGCTCAACCAGGTGCGGGAGTATCGGCAAATCGAGATGGGGCTCGCGGTGGAGAGCATGGTCAACCAGCTCTTCCATATTCCTGCGACTTACGCGGGCCATATCCACCACGACAAGAATCTGTGGATGCAGTTTGGTCAGGACACCCCTGCCATCAGCCACGGCCATGCCTTTACCCTCCAGCAGGATCTAGAGCGGGTCACCGAGAAAATCATCAATGCCCAACCTGGGGGAGTCACCTAGCTCATGGACAACTCAGAGGAACTCGGTTTCTTAAGGATCTTGCGGCTGCCCGAAGGGGCAACCATGGACGAGATCAACCACGCCTACCACTTGCTTACGCGGGTGTACGGCAATGCCGAGGGCAGTGTTGCAGCTCCTTCCATGGATGAATTTTCTGCGGAAGCGCGAGCTCAGGTTCTGAAACAAATCGAGTTTGCTTATTCAGAGCTCCGCAAGATACATACCCAGACGCAACGACCGGTGCATCCGCCTGCGCCGATTTTGGAAGCACATCTGCCCGTAGACGGTGCCATGCTGCGCGGAGTGCGGGAATCCGTAGGCATTTCCCTGGAGGAGCTGGCCTCCCAAACCCACATTCGGCTGGATTACTTAAGTGCAATGGAAGAGGAACGCTTCGGCGATATCCCTTTGCCTGCCGTGATCATTCGGGGATTTCTATCGATCTTCGTGACGGAAATCGGGCTCGATCCAG
>JAUYES010000447.1 GCA_030691225.1 Holophaga sp.
CCTTCATCGCAATGCCTCCATGTTCATTTTTTGGGCGGCAGCAAAAAGCGACCAGGGTTGTGAATAAAAACAGTCAGGAGGGCCTTCAGAAGCTCACGCCGTCCACCCGCTGGCAGGTTGCGGGCCTGAATGGCCAAGCGCAACGAGAGGGCAAAGGAGACACTGAAATTCAAAAACCCGATAAACAGAACTCCCACCATGGCCCAGAACAGTGCGACCCAGGGAATCGCTCCGGTGCCCAGACCACTGCCCATGGCAAAGGCAGCGGAAGCTGCACTCAACGTGACATGGCGCACCTCCACGGGCAGACCCACGAAATCAGAGATAACGGGCACAAAGGCCAGCAACAACCCCAGCGCTAGGCAGGCCACGACCCCAGGGAAATGAGTATCCAGCGCTTTGCCCAACGATTCCGCGCGCCGAATTCCGAACAGGCGATGGAACCGCAGGCTCTGAGCAACGGCTTCGGGCAAACCTCGGAAGGCACTCCAATTGGAAGCCCAGCCCCCGGCCAAGCTACCCATCCAGAGGATCACCCCGGTAATGCTCGCAAAGAGCGGGGTCCAGGAGCGAAAGGGATGCAGGCTTTCCAGCGTTTGCATGGCCGTTTCCTGATTCAGGAAGGAATGTCCGGTCGCCACCCGCCAACACCCATCCACCACCAAGGCCATCGGAACCGCTAGCAACAAATTCCCTAGGGTAGCCACCACCTGGCCTCGCGTGATGGTGGCGATCAGATCAACTTCCTGTTCCATGCCATCCGAACGCTCCAGCGTGGCGCTGAGGGCCGCTGCCGTGGCAGCAGGCTGCTTCGAGGCCAGGGAGAAATGAAGGAACTGCATGGTGATGAAGCTGCCCGCATAGTTCACGGTGCCCGCCAACCCATACAGCCCAGGTGCCAGCCCCAACCCGCCCAGAATGAATTTGAGGAGAGTGGTAAAGGCCGTAAGCGCACCGCCACCAGCGGCAGCTCGGGCCATGACCCAGTATTCCCGGCTATCGCGCACCAAGTAGTGTTCCCCAGTGTGGCCCGTGTGCTCTACCACCTTAAGAGCCAGGCGCCGCAGGCTGGCTTGCAGCAGTGGCAGCAAGCGGTGCTGTTTGGCCGAGCCTTCCACCATTTCGGCCGCCAATTGCAGTCCAGGTTTTTGCCCCCGGTGATAATCCAGGAGCGTTTGAATGCGGCCCAGCTTGATTTCGAGCAGATCCATCCGAAACGCAAGATCCGTTGAAACACCCGATTCATCGAGGTGTCCGTGGGCCTCCGCCACTGCGCCACGACAACTCGCCAACTGCGCCAGGAGCCTCGCCATGGATTCTGGATTGCCTGGCGCCTGAATCACCTCCCGAATGGCGAGTGGCA
>JAUYES010000450.1 GCA_030691225.1 Holophaga sp.
GACTAACCCGAAGAAGATTAGTGAAACCACATGCTCACCCGCGATGTTCCCGAACAAGCGCAGGGAGTGGCTAAGGATGCGGGAGAGCAGTCCCAGGATTTCAAGGGGCCACATCAACCACCACAGGAACCATACCGGGCCAGCGAAGTGCCCCAAATAGCGCAGGAAGCCTTGAGACTTCATGCCGTGGAAGTTGTAATAGAAAAACACCACAAGCGCACAGGCCAGAGTCACGTTCCAGTTGCCCGTAGCGCTTGGTAGTCCCGGAGCGAGCCCGAAGAGATTATTCAGCAGAATGAACAGCCCCAGTGTTCCAACCAAGGGCACGTAACGATCGGAATGGTGTGCGATATTATCCGCAACCAGACCTCGAACAAAACTGACCAGGAATTCCATTACCTGCTGAAAGGGCCCTGGGATACGGGAAAGTTTCATGCGGGTAGCCAGCACCATCGCCACAATCACCAGGGCCGCCAGGGTCGAGGCAAACAGATGGTCATACCGTTCAAGCACCGACAAAGCCTGCCCATGGGCGAAAGTTCCCCAAGGATGCCTAGCCAGGTGCAATAGATTAGTCAGCAGGGTCGCGAGGTACGAGGCATGGTGTTCCATCGTTCTTCCTTAGCGGCGTTCAGTCCGTGTCTTTCGATTCCGGCCGGAGAATGAGCCGTAAGGCCTCCAGTAGAATCGCCCCAACAAAAAGCAAGATTCCTGTCGCCAGGGGGAGCGCCTCCCGGGGGAGGAAAGCCATCATCCCACGCAGCAGGAGGACGATCAATGTCAGCTTGAGAAGGCCCAATAGTCCGAAAAACCATCGACGTCGCACCGAAGGCGTGAGCATCCGGCCCACAACCCACCGGTGCAGGTACCAAAAGCCCAGACTGCCCAGGCCCCCAACTGCGAAGGCCAGAGCGGCGCTACGCGAACGCGCCATCCAAGCCAAGGTTCCCAATGGCCAGAGCGCAAACATGAAGCGCCCCACCCAATCCAAATGGTGGCTGCCGGGATCCTCAGGCCTCTGGGTCACGGTCATCGCCCTCCTGGGGACCATGGGTGGGCGGCGGAGGTGGGTCCATGCGATCGAGGCGGAGGGTCACCTTGTACAGTTCCCAGAAACCCGTAGCAATACCAAGGGCCAAGCCAAGGTATTGGCCTAGTTTGGGATGGCCCATAAGCCCGCCAATCCAGCGGCCAAGAAAATACCCCAGGACGATGGCGATGGGAAAGACCATTCCAAGGGACATCAGCTCCCCCCAGAGCGCACGCTCTTGGGGGTTTGCGTCTTTGGATTTAGGACGAAATAACATCAGCCCAGAACGATTCGGGAAGTCCAATCAAGGAGCTTAAAGCCGAAGAAGGTACCCACCAGAATCAGGGCGCATGTCACGGTGAGCACGAAAGTGAACGCCACACTAAGGGGTTTTACTTCGCCGTCGGTCGCTGGCTCCTTGAAATACATGGTGGCAACAACATTCAGGTAGTAATAGGCAGCAACAGCGCTCGTTAGGAGGGCGATGACCGTCAGGGTCGTGTAGCCCTGCTCCATGGCCAACTTGAAGAGGTAGAACTTGCTGAAGAAACCTAGCAGCGGTGGGATTCCCGCCAAGCTGAGCAAGAAAACCATCATGGCAAAAGCCAGCATCGGCTGACGCTTGGCAAGGCCACGGAAATCGTCGATGCGCTCCCCTTCGCCCTTGCCCTGTAGGTAGATGATCACGGCGAAGGCGCCGCTCTGCATAACGAGGTAGGTGAGCATGTAGAGCCAAATGGCTTGGGCACCGGCCTGAACATCACCGCTCAAAACCCCCAGCAACATGTAACCCACGTGAGCAATCGAGCTATAGGCAAGCAGGCGCTTCATGCTCTGCTGGCGCAAAGCCGCCACGTTGCCAAGCACCATGCTGGCTCCGGCAATGAAGGTGAGCGGCATGATCCAATCGGGTGCAACGCCATGGAATCCGGTGCCAAAAACACGAACAAAGGCAGCCAGGGCTGCGGCTTTGGGGGCCATGGACATAAATGCCGTGATGGGGGTGGGAGCACCTTCATAGGCGTCGGGACTCCACATGTGGAAGGGCACCGCTGCCACTTTGAACGCAAAACCAACCAGCACCATTAGCACCCCTGCAAAAACCAACAGGCTGCCATTGGAACTGACCAGAGCGAGCTTTTCGTTTAGTTCCGCCAGATTCGTGGTGGTACCGCCCGTGGCGGCGAAGAGCAGGCTGATCCCATAAAGCAGAATTCCACTCGAGAAGGCGCCCAACAGGAAATACTTCATGCCCGCTTCAATGCTGCGTTCCTGGGTTCGGAAGTAGGCCACCAGGATATAGATGCAAAGGGCCATCAATTCCAGGCTGAAGTACATCGAAACCAGATCCGTGGCACCCACTAGCAACATCATGCCGGCGATGGAGAAAAGGAGCAGGGCGTAGTACTCAACCGTCTGTTCTCGAAGCGCATTCAACTGTGGCTGACTCAGCACAATAGTGATGAGGCCAGCGACCACACAAAGGAACTGGAAGCCCTTGGTGAGACCATCCACCCGGAACATGCCCGAGAAACCAACGCCTGACGCAGTCAACATGGCGATCACACCCGCTACCGCCAGCACTAAAAATGCCACGTAGGACCAGGTTCGCTTGTTGCCGCGCCCCACGAAGAGATCGCCGGGCCAAAGCATGAGGGTCGCTGCAAAGACCAGAAACAGCGGTCCGTAGAGATAGGGGAGGTCCCTGGTCAGGGCCTCCAGCAGGCTCTGGGCGAAGGGCATCAGTGACCTCCGTTGGCTTCGCCGCTAGGAGCAGCATGGCCCTCGGTAGCGTGTACTTGTGCAGCCGGTGCAGTCGGCGCAGTCTTGCCACTCATCCCAACGCGTGCTGCTGCCTTGTTGCGGGTTTCTAGTTCTTGCGCCTTGAAGTAGTTGGGATCGATCTGGGTCACTAGTTTTTCGATGGGCTTTTCCAGCACCTTCATGAGGGGCTTAGGCCAGAGGCCGATCCAGAAGGCAGCCACAATCAGTGGCGTAAAATAGGCGATCTCGCGAGCGTTTAAGTCGGCCATCTTGGCATTGGTTTCGCTGATGGGCCCAAACATGACGCGCTGGTAGAGCCACAGCATGTAAGCCGCGCCCAAGATGATGCCGGTGGTGGCAACCACGGCCCACCAGGGATTCGCCTGGAAGGCACCCATCAGAATGGCTACCTCACCGATGAACCCGTTGAGGCCCGGCAGACCAATGGAGCTCATGGTCATGATCATGAAGATGGTGGCGTAGATCGGCATGGTCTTCGACAAGCCGCCGAAGTCCGCAATCTGACGCGTGTGGCGACGCTCGTACACAATGCCCACGATGAGGAAGAGCGCCGAAGTCGAGATGCCGTGATTGATCATCTGGAACATACCGCCCATGATCCCGTTAGGGTTCATGGCGAAGAGGCCCAGCATGCACAGAGCCAAATGACTCACGGAGCTATAGGCTACAAGCTTCTTCATGTCCTTCTGAATCATGGCCACCAGGGCACCGTAGATGACGCCGATGATGGTCAGGGCCAGGAAATAGGGCATCAGGGTTTTCGTGGCATCCGGCACGATCGGCAGCAGAAACCGCACGAAACCGTAAGTGCCCATCTTCAGCAGAATGCCGGCCAGAATCACGGAACCCGCCGTGGGCGCCTGCACGTGCGCATCCGGCAACCACGTGTGGAAGGGGAACATCGGCACCTTAATGGCGAAGCCCACGAAGAAGGCCAGGGCCAGGAGGATCTGGAAGTTCTTGGTCTGCTGGGCAATGATCGGAGCCATCGCTTGGAAGCTCTCAATGGAGAAGCTAGGCGTCATGCCCACCTTCTTCTGCAAGAAGTAAACGGCCAGGATGCCCACGAGCATCAACACAGAGCCGGTCAAAGTGTAGAGAAAGAGCTTGATGGCGGCGTAGAGCTTCTGCGGCCCGCCCCAGATGGCGATGAGGAAATACATCGGCACCAGCATCAGCTCCCAGAACAGGTAGAAGAGGAATACGTCCTGGCAGATGAAGACGCCCAGCATCGCGGTCTGGAGAACCAGCAGCCAGACGTAATATTCCTAATGTCGCTCCTCGATGGAGCTAAAAGAACACCACACAGCAATGAAGCCGATGAAGGTGGTGAGCAGGAAGAGCACCAGGCTGATGCCATCCATGCCGATGGCGAACTTCACGCCCAGGCTGGGAATCCAGTCAGCGGAGAAGGCCCACTGCACCGCCGAGCTGGCGCGGTCGTACTGGAACCAAAGGGGCACGCTGATCGCAAAGTCGATTAGCGCTATGACCAAGGCGCCGATCTCAAAGACGCGGCGTTTCTCCTTGGGGACGAGTAGTAACCCCAAGGCCCCAAGGAGGGGGAAGAAGGTGACCCAAAGGGGTAGGTTCAGGTACCAGGGGGCAGTCATGGGAACTCCATAGACATCAAAGGCGTGCAAAAAAGACAACCATCAAAGACAAAAGAAGCGAATCAGGCCAGGAACTTCCAAAAGGCAAAGACCAGGAAGCCAAGGAACATCACGAAGGCGTAGTTCTGCACGCGGCCACTCTGGAGCTTGCGGAACCCCCCAGAACATTGCTGAAGCAGCCAAGCTACAAAATTCACTAGTCCATCTACGATCTTGGCGTCGAACCAATGGCAGATATGGGCCCAGACCAGCGTGAATCGAGCCGCTCCGTTGACCACGCCATCCACCGCCCAGACATCGAAGGCCCAGAGCTGAGCCCCTAGCTGTTTGCAGGGACGAATGAAGGCCATCTCGTAGAACTCGTCGACAAAATATTTGTTGTGGACCCACCGGAAAACACCGGGAAAGCGATTCACAAAGGCCTTCGCCTTAGACCAGGTGGGATCCATCTTGTAGAACCACCAGGCCAACAGCATGGCGCCTGGAGCCCAGACCAAGGTCGCCCAGGCCATGAGGCCGTACTCAATGGCGGGAGCCGCTTCGTGAGAAGCGTGCACGGGGGCCGCCTGGTACAGCAAGGGGCCAATCCATTCAGAGAAGTGAGCGCCGCCAATCCAGTGCAGGCTATGTGGAATGTTTAAGAAACCACCGACCAGAGCCAGAATCGCCAAGATGAAGACTGGCAGCCACATATTCCAGACCACCTCCTTCGGCCCTGAATCGTGACCCGTGTGGACTGGTGCATGCTTGTGATCATCGTGTCCGTGCGCATCGACAGCATGATCATCGTGC
>JAUYES010000455.1 GCA_030691225.1 Holophaga sp.
GCCTGGCGACTTGGAACCTAATACCGCCATGCAAATGATCTTCTCCCTGGACGGGATGAGGTTTGACACACCCGTGCGCTTTCTCAAGCGGGATGGCTATCTGCGAGCCTTGTTGACCGTCCCCGAGCAGGTGCTTCACGCCGAACGCCGGGGCAAGATGAGAGCCCGTTTTGGTCCCCGAGAAAAGGCCTCCTGCACCGTGTTAGAAGGCTTTTTTGATGGAAAGGGGGCCACAGGGCGCTTAGTCAATCTCAGCATGGAAGGGTTGTGCATTCGCATCGATCGCGCCATTTCCATTCAGGACAATCACAAGCTGGGCATTACTCCAGAGCTATTCGAGGCGGGCACCGCGCTTCCGATGATCCGAATTCAGAATCTTCCCCATACGCCCACCGTTGAATGTTCGGGAATTATTTGCTACCTCAGACACTCGCCCATCGGCGTGCTCATGGGGGTTAGGCTGGAAGGGCTGGGAGGCCTGGAAACCCAACACCTGCACCAAGTCATGGCCCGACGCCTTCCGTCCTTCGCCAAAGGCTTTCCCGTTAAGCATCGAAGAGCCGCCATGGAGTTGGAGAATTCCTTGGAAGCACCTTCGGAATTGGAAGAATCTTGGGATGTTTCCGAGGAAAACGAAGCCTCATCTGAACCTGAAGAAGCCCTGGCAACACAGCAGACAGATAGCCTGCAAGCAGCTCGTCCGGATACCCACGAGCGCCTGCTTCAAATCAAGAAGCGAGGCAAGCGGATCATGATCATCATCAAGGATGATTTGGATCGGGCTATTCTGGGCGGCACGCTTCAAGTGGATGGTTTTCGACTGATTCAGGAAGCCCAGAACATGATCGAGGTGCTGCGATTTTGCCGAACCACGCCGCCCGAATTGATTCTCATGGAACAGCAAGTGGGCACTGTGAGCGCACATGAATTCCTGGGAAAGCTAAAGAGACAAGGCCACTGTACTTCCGTACCTGTGATCCTGATTGCCGAGGCTCCCGATCTGCGAACCGCCCTGATGGCCAAAGCCGCGGGTTTTGCCTACGTTCAGCCCAGCCCTGTGAACTACGACGGGGAGCTAAAAGCCGTCATCCACAAATGGCTGAATTTGGACTGAGGTCCTTTGCTTACTTCTCGCAGCGGAAAATCAAGGATGTGTTGATGCCGCCAAAGGCGAAGTTGTTGCTCATGAAGGTGTCGCAGGTCATGGCCCGTTCTTCGCCCTTGATGTAGTCCAGATCCGCACAGCGGGGATCGGGGTTATTCAGGTTCAAGGTGGGGGCAACCCAGCCTTCTCGCAGCATCTGAATGCCGACCCAGGCTTCGATGGAACCGCAGGCGCCCAGGGCGTGGCCGAAGAAGCTCTTGAGCGAAGAAATGGGAATGGCCCGGCCGAAGGTCTGGCGGGTGGCGTGGCTCTCGGCGATATCGCCGGGTTGAGTGGCGGTGCCGTGGGCATTCACCCAACCGATGTGATCGGGGGAAAGGGCGGCATCGGCCAGGGCCAGCTGCATGGTGACGGCCATGGTTTCGGCCTGGGGTTGGGTGACGTGGGCGCCATCGGAATTGGTGCCAAACCCGAGCACCTCGGCGTAGATTTTGGCGCCGCGGGCCAAGGCGTGCTCCCGTTCTTCGAGAATGAAGGTGCATCCACCTTCGCCTAGCACCAGGCCATCTCGATCCTTGTCGAAGGGCTGGGGCGAGGTGGCCGGAGAATCGTTGCGCAGGCTGGTGGCAAAGAGCGTGTCGAAGACTGCCGCGTGACAGAAACTGAGTTCATCGCAGCCACCGGCGACCATGACATCTTGCTTGCCGTAGCGGATGGCCTCGAAGGCGTAGCCGATGGCTTGGCTGCTGGAGGTGCAGGCGCTGCTGGTGGGAATGACCCGGCCCTTCAGGCTGAAAAATACACCGATATTAACGGCGGCCGTGTGACTCATGGCCTGAATATAGCCCGTGGCGCTAACGCCCCGGAAATTGCCTTCCACCACGCCGCGTCCCAACGCCAGCATGGGCTCCAGGCTGCCCGAGGAGGAACCGTAGGCCACGCCCATTCGGCCGTCGTGAATGGAGGCATCTTCGCGGAGCCCCGCATCATTCAGGGCCAATTCTGTGGCACGAACGCCCAGCATGGCCACTCGGCCCATGGAGCGCACGATCTTGCGCGGGTAGTGGGAGGGGACCTCGAAGCAATCCGCAGGCACGCCCAGGCGGGTCTGGAGATCGGGGTAGATGTCCCATTCGGGCATGTAGCGGACACCGCTTTTGCCGCTTCTCAGAGCCGTCTTGATGGCATCCCAATTGTCACCAAAGGCAGTGACACCGCCCATGCCCGTAACCACCACCCGGCGCATCAAATCATGCCTCCGTTGACGCTGATGACCTGGCGAGTGATGTAGTTGGCGCGATCCGAAAAGAGGAAGCCCACGGTGGCGGCGACATCCTCCGGTTTACCCACACGCTTCATGGGGATGGCTTGCAGGGCATATTCCAGGGAAACGGAATCCAGCATTTCGGATTCGATCAAGCCTGGGGCCACGGCGTTTACGGTGATGCCGCGACCGGCCAATTCCACTGCCAGGGCCTTGGTGGCACCGATGAGTCCTGCCTTGGCGGCGCTGTAGTTCACCTGGCCGCGGTTGCCGATGATGCCGGAAACGGAGGAAATGCAGACGATGCGGCCGCCCTTGCGGGTGCGAATCATGGGCATCGTCAGCGGATGCACCACGTTGTAAAAGCCTTCCAGGCTGGTGCGCAGCACCAAGTCCCAGTCGTCTTCGGTCAGGGCAGGAAAGGCGTTATCGCGGGTGATGCCCGCGTTGCAGACCACCCCGTAGAAGGGACCGTGCGCCTCGATGTGGGCTTCGAGCAGAGCTCGAACGGTGGCGCGTTCTGTAATATCAAATTGGATTACTTCAGCCTTGCCGCCACTCTGCTGGATTTCAGCCTGAAGGGCTTGGGCTTCGACCAATCGGCTGCGGCAATGCAACGTCACATTGAACCCATCCTGGGCCAGTTGGAGCGCGATCGCCCGACCGATGCTGCCGGTGGCGCCTGTCACTAGAACGTTTCGGGAAGGGGCTATTTCGGCAGGATTCATACAGGCTCAAAGGTTTTTAACATAGCACAAGCCAACGGCTGTCCCTGATGACGGATCTCACAACGAAAGGCGCTGAGTCCCGACTCGTCCAGGAAGTGCAACTTGGCTTCGATTTCCAGCGTTTGCCCAGCCGAAAAGGCCTGGCAGGGTAGTTCGAATTTGATTGTGCCCAGCAGAAAACCCACGCGGGGTTCTTCGCCCAGCATCCGCTTCTGGAAGCCGCTGTACGCCGAGACGGTCTGGGCCATCAATTCGATTCCAAACCAGCCCGGCATAGCGCCTGAATCATCGGCGTACCAAGCGGAAGGATCGATATGCGCCAGGGCAATGCAGTTTTCCGGACTGACCTCTTGGATCTCGTCGAGCAAGAGCAGGGGCCGTCGATGCGTCAGTAGGTCTTCGGGTCGCCAGGATGCGGTCACAGGGCGCTCCCGCAGAAAAATAGGCACGTCGTCATGCGGTTTCCAAAACTTTCAGGGTGGCCTCCGCCACGGTGGTTTCATTTAGTGAGATTTGGCAAAGGAAGGCGCTTTGGCCAAAGACTCCGGCATAGTCCAGCTCGGCTTGGATCACCAAGGTGGAATCGGCCGGAAAGTGGGCCAGGGTGCTTTGGTAGCGGCGCGTGCCAAGCAGATAGCCGCATTTAGGACTCGCAGCGTCCCGGTTCTTCCAGCCGCTATGGGCGGCGGCGGTTTGGGCCATCAGTTCGAGACCCAGCCAAGCGGGCATCGTGCCATCGGCATTGGCATACCAGGCCGCTGGATTCACCCGGAGGCTTGTGCGGCAAAGGGTCTCAGATACCTCAACCACCGCGTCCAGCAACAACATGGGCGGGTGTTGGGGCACGAATTCCTGAATGGGCTTCATGGGCGTCCCACGATCAGGCTTAAATTATTGCCGCCGAAGGCGAAGGCGTTGGAAAGGCAGATGCGAGCCTGACCAAGCGTTTGGCCCTCCGTGACCAAGGGCAGTGCGGGCAATTCCGGATCCGCCACGCCATCCCAGCGATGGGGTGGCAGCAAGTCACCAGGGTTCCAGCTTGGTTGCAGGGTCAACCAGCAAAAGGCCAATTCTGTCGCCGCCGCTGCGCCCAGCGTATGCCCGGTCAGGGGTTTGGTGCCGCTGCAGCGCACGCCGTGAGGAAAGACTCCGGCGATGGCACGACTCTCCATTTCGTCGTTCTTGGGCGTGGCCGTGGCGTGCATGTTCAGGTAGCCAATCTGCTCTGGCTTCAAGCCCGCGTCCGCCAGGGCCATGCGCATGGCATTTTCCGCGCCAAGGCCCGTGGGGTCAGGTGCTGAGATGTGATGGGCGTCGCTGGTTTCGCCCACCCCAAGCAGGGCCACTTCGGCTTCTTCCCTTCGCAGAATGAAGAGCACGGCCCCCTCGCCAATATTGATGCCCTCGCGGTTGCGGCTCATGGGATTGGTCAGGTTGGTGGAAGTTGCTTCCAGGGCCTTGAAGCCATTGAGGGTCAGCTTGCACAGGGAGTCCGCGCCGCCGGTGATCACGGCATCGCAGATGCCTAGGCGAATGAGATTTCGCGCCGTGGCAATGGCGCGACCACTGGACGTGCAGGCGGTCGAAACGGTGATGGCCGGACCCCGTAGGCCCAGGTAATCCGCCAAAAAGGGCGCTGGGCGGCCGATTTCCTGTTGAAAGTAATGGTAGGCATCGGGGAAGGCTTGGTGCTCCATGTGATAAGCCATGGCCTTTTCGCCCGAATCCATGCCCGAAGTGCTGGTACCAAGCACCACGCCGATGCGGCTGGGGCCGTGTTTGACGAGTTCGGCTTCGACCTCGTTGCGGATTTCTTCCAGCGCTGCCAGGAGTAGTCGAGCGTTGCGGCTGTCATCGATACCGAAGGCCGAAGGGAGAGGTGCCAGCTCGCTGAGCACGCGGCCCACGCGAGCGTCTTTGCCTGGAATCCAACCGCTTTCGAGCAACAGCCCCGAGGTGTCGCCACGAAACAGGCCTTGGGCCACTGGTGTTTTTCCTCGGCCTAGGGCATTCACCAGGCCAAGTGCGGAGAGATAAAAGGGCGCAGTCGTCATGGGCATCAATCTTCAAGCGTGGTGATGGTGGCGCGAATGGAAGCGGAGGGAATATCTAAGGTGACTTTTTTGAAAAGGGGCGGTTGTCCTTCTCGGCGCAAGGTCAGAACCGTGCGCCCTTTGCGGCGCAATTCACGCACTTCGCCGCTTTCCTCGAGCGTGGCATTGGCTTCGAGGCCCTTGCGCAGGTCTTCCAGGGGCCAAGCGGCTAACTGAATCAACGCGGGCAGTAGGCGGGGATCGAACATCTGGGGCAAGGGAATTCGTTTGTCGACGAGCACGGCGCCTTGTTTGAGCTGGATGGTGAAAAGGGTCTGCCCCATGGGGGTTGAAGCCACGATGCTCATGCGCTCGGCATCATTCTCCACGGAGGTCACTAGCAGTTCTTCGCTGCCATCGGGCATCTGAAAACGCACTTCCTGGGTGGAGAAGAGTTTCGGTCCATCGGCGGGAGCCCTAAGCGCGAAAGGCACCCCACGCCCCAACATGAGGGGACCGTTGGCCGGATTGCGGCAGCCGATCAGGGCAAGGGCCACCAGAGGA
>JAUYES010000456.1 GCA_030691225.1 Holophaga sp.
TGCGCAGGGCCATCTGACCGTGCAGAACGCGCTCCCACCAGCTCTTGGTGACAAATTCCGGCAGGATGATCGTTAAACAGACATCGGGTTCTGCGAGTTTGAAGCGATCGACTTCGGCCAGGATGGGCTCGACGATGCGGCGATAGGGGCTGGGCACACTGCGCAGAGGCACACCAAGCCCGTAGTAGACCCAGTCAGAGCGGAGTTTTTCAATGGCGGGGCTATCGTGAAAGCCATCGGAGCCAAGATCGACGGTCAAGGCTTCCACCCGGTCGCCGCTGATCAATCGGGCGTAGCGAAGAGCTTCTACCACGCCTTTGTGAAGGCTCGAGACCAGCACGATGGCGTGGTGTTTATTGGGCAGTACCGCGTCGGATCGACTGGCCGCCAATTTCGCCGTAAGGCCGATGTAGTGGCGATGGATATTCAAAAAGAGCATCACCATGGCGGGGATGATCACCACGATAATCCAGGCGCCTTGGCTGAACTTGGTGATCGCAATATCGAGCATCACCACGCCTGCGGTGAGTGCCCCAATACCGTTGACTGTGGCCTTCACATGCCAATGGGGTTCTTTGTCTTTTAGCTTGATCCAGCGCATGACCATTCCGGTCTGACTAAGGGTGAAGCCGGCAAAGACGCCCAAGGCATACAGGGGCAAGAGGAGATCGGTATTGGCGTTCATGACCCAAACCAGTACGCAGGAAACCACCGTCAGAATGATGATGCCGTTGCTGAAGACAAGGCGATCTCCCTGGCTGGCGAACTGTTTGGGCATGTAGGCGTCGCGTCCGATCATGGCCGCAAGGCTCGGGAAACCGGCGAAGGCTGTGTTGGCTGCCACCACAAGAATGGCGAAGGTGAAGCCCTGGGTTGTGTAGTACATGAGTTTGGGCAGGCCATGGGATACATCCCCATAGACGGCCTTGGCTAGTTTGGAGAGCAGCGTTTCGGCCACGATTTCTGGGTTGGGGCTATGGGCGTACATCACGCTGTAGTGATTAGAAAGGAGCGTGATGCCCAAGAACATAATTCCCAGCAGGGAAACCATCCAGACCATGGTGTAGGCGGCGTTGCGTTCAGGAGGATCGCGAAAGGCCTGCACCCCATTCGAGATGGCTTCGACCCCTGTGAGTGCCGTGCAGCCCGCACTATAGGCACGCATGAAGACCCACACGAGGGCCAGACCGGAAAGGTTCTGCGCGTGATCAAAGGCACCTTGAACCTGTTGGGGCGTGGGGGGTGGGGCCCCTGGGTTCATGACCCAGCGCGAGAATCCTACCGAGAGCAGGATCAAAATGCAGGCAACGAAGCCATAGGTGGGAATTGCAAAAAAGGATCCACTCTCCTTCACGCCCCGCAGGTTGGCCATGGCCACGAATACGATGCAAACGATGGTCAGCAATACGTTGTGTCCATGAAAAAACGGTACCGCCGCGGTAATGGCGGCTACGCCCGAAGAAACGGAGGTCGCAACCGTCAGAATGTAATCCGTTAGCAGCGAGGCACCGGCCACGAGAGCGGCCAATTCGCCAAGGTTTTCCTTGGCCACGATGTAGGCGCCGCCTCCTTTTGGATAGGCCAAGATGGTCTGTCGGTAGCCTACCCCGAGGATGATCAACAGGCCCACGATGCCAAAGGCCACTGGAATGGACATTCGGTAAAGCGGATTCATGGCCCCTGAAATGGCGATGGCGGCTACGCCGTGGGGAATGGCCAAGGAGAGGGAGGCCATGATTTCCTGAGTGGCGTAGGCCACCGAGGAAAGAGCGTCCGAGCTGAACACGGAGAGACCCACGAAGTTATTCAACTTGGTGTGTTCGGACTCGTCGCTAGCTAAGCGACGACCCAGGAGAAAGCGTTTCAGATCAGACATAGGAATGGATTAAGACTAGCCCCATTGTTTTCAGAATGGCGTCAAACCTTCGGTATTCGCGCTATTCCAGATCCGAGTCCAGGTGATAGGGAATGGAAATGACTACCGTTTTTGGCTTGCTGATCAAGATCGCTTTCAGACGCAAAGCGGTCTGGTTGTGCAGCAAGTTGCCCCACCATTTGGCCGAAACGAATTCTGGCAAAACGACCGTAAACGTCAGTTCGGGTTCGGCGGCGCGCATTCGGTCCAGCTCTTCTTCAATGGGTTCCACGATTTTGCGGAAACCGCTCTCAATGACGCGGAGTGGAATCCCCTCGCAGTAGCGGTGCCAATCCGCTTCTAGGCGGGCCCGTTCGGCGCTGGGCTTGCCGTGGGCATCTGGGAAATCCACCGTGATGGCTTCGACTTGGCCACGTTCGGCGATGCCCTTGGCGTAGCGGATGGCTTCCAGCGTGCCGCGATGAATGCGGGATACGAGCACCACCACTCGGTTTTTCCGCGCATATACATATTCGGTGCGGCTGGCGGCCAGTCGCGACTTAACTCGGATGTAGTGGCGATGGATGCGCTGGAACACGATGACCATCACGGGGATTAGCACCACAATAAACCATGCCCCGTGGGTGAATTTGGTAATGGCGATATCGACCATAACGATGCCGGCAGCAAGGGCTCCAACGCCATTGGTGATGGCTTTTGTAAGCCAGCGGCGTTCCGTGTTCTTCAGCTTGACCCAGTGCATAACCATGCCGGTCTGGCTCAAGGTAAAGCCTGTGAAAACGCCTAGGGCATAGAGGGGAAGCAACAGGGCCGTATTGGCGTGCAGCAGCCAGACCAGAAAGCAGCTCACCAGCGTCAGAATGATGATGCCATTGGAAAAGACGAGTCGGTCGCCCTGGCTGGCGAATTGCTTGGGAAGGTAGTTGTCGCGACCCATGAGGGCGGCAAGGCGAGGGAAATCCGCATAGGCCGTATTGGCGGCGACTAACAAGATGGCAAAGGTGAAGCCTTGATTCATAAGATAAAGAAGCTTCGGCAGGCCATGGGTGACATCGCCGTAGATAGCCTTAGCCAATTGGGAAAGCAGCGTTTCGGGAACGAACAGTGGATCCGAGTTATGGGTTGCGATCACGCCAAACTTGCTGGCGAGCAGGGTAATGCCCAGGAACATCACGGCAAGCAGAATGATCATCCAAACCATGGTCTTGGCAGCGTTCTTGGCCGAGGGTTCCTTGAAAGCCTGGATACCGTTGGAAATGGCCTCGACGCCCGTCAGCGCGGTGCAACCGGCGCTGAATGCCCGCATGAAAATCCACACAAGAGCTAAGCCTGTGAAGGTAGAAGCATGGGGATCGGGTGTGGCCATATGAGCCAGATCCGGGGTGATCGCAGCAACGGCAGGCACGGACTTCAAAGTTCCCCATAGGAGCAAGGTCAGCATCATGACCACAAAACCATAGGTGGGAACGGCGAAGAGTGCGCCGGATTCCTTGACTCCCCGCAGGTTTGCGATGGCAATGAGGGCGATGCAGGCGACCGTGAGGGCCACGTTGTGGCCTTGGAGGTAAGGTGCGGCCGATGTGATGGCGGCTATACCGGCAGCCACCGACACCGATACCGTAAGGATGTAATCGGCCAAGAGCGAGGCTCCAGCAACCAGGGCGGAAACTTCGCCGAGGTTTTCCTTGGCCACGATGTAGGCTCCACCCCCACCGGGGTAGGCTGTGATGGTTTGTCGGTAGCCGATGCCGAGGATGACGAGCAGCCCTACGATGCCCAAAGCCACTGGGATCGAAAGACGATAGATGGGGTGAACTGCCGCTCCGATAGCGGTGACTGCCACGATGCCATGCAGGTTCGTCGAAAGGCTCGCCATGATTTCCTGAGTGGCATAAGCCACCGAGGAAAGTGCATCGGAGCTGAATACGGAGAGGCCGATGAAATTATTGACTTGAGTGTGGTGCGTCTCGTCATTGGCAAGCCGACGACCAAGGAAGAAACGTTTGAATCCGGGCATATCTTTGAACCACCGCTCTGCGTGAATCCGCAAGGAAACCATTTGAACATGGAACCAAGTACCCTTCGAACCTCAGCTCAATTTTGTGCCGAAAGCCAAGGCCTCTGTTAGATGGAGTTGGCCTGGCCCCAATGGCCACAGCCAGCGCGATTGGTGCAGAAGCGGGTGGTTTTTCAACGCGGCCAGGACGTCTACCCGGCATAGAGGATCCCAGGCTTCCAAATGGTCTGTACCCTTCAGTTGGAGTCGCCAGTCTGGGGTAAAGGGGCCGAGTCGTAAAGTGGGATTGGCCTCCATTACGGCGCGGTCATGTACCAGCCAAAGTTCAGCACCGCTCTCGGCGAGTTCCTTCAACAGGCTGTCCACCTGGCGTTCGGTCCAGCGCTCCAAGGCTTCCCCCAACGGGTCGTTGGACTCCGGATCCTTTTCCCAGGGCCAGTGCGGGGCAAAACTCAGTTCCAGGATGTCTTGGGCCAGGGGCGCTAGCTGACCCATGAAATTGGCGGCGAGAATACTGCCAGGGCGATGGTGTTGGATCCACTGACGCAAGGCGACGGGATTGGCAGGGAGAGTTGGCAGGATGGCGGCGAGACGCAATCGCGCAATCTCTACCGGCCGTCGGCGTCCCGACCAGCTCTCTTTTACGCATCGCTGTGCAGCCGATTGAAGGGACGCGAAGCCACCCGTGATATCCCCATAGTTCCAGGGAGCCAATCGCCCATGTCGAAGCAGGGTTCGAATTCGGCTGGAAGGATCAGCATCCCAGCCAATCGTTTTTGGGGGTGCTTGGCGCCATGGAATTTCAAGACCCGAGCCCGCCCCCAGAATCAGAACGGGGCGTTTGGGGTCGGCCCGTTCCAAACCTTCACCTAGGAATTCTCGGATGTGGGTCAGATGGATTCCCCACTCACGGCGATCTCGGGCGAGAAACGCCCATTGTTCGCGTGCGAGAAACTGCTGCAGGGGATTAAACATGTCTCTTACTTTAGGCGCTGTCGCCGTACCGTGACGGTTTCCCATGAAACTTCCGGCAAACTGACATAGAGGTGTTGGATGCCCCGTTTTGCCAAGCGCGCCGGTCGAGAAGTGTTGGAGGGTCACGTGCGCCTTCCCGAATGGATTACCCGAGATCGCGTCAAACTTTCGGATCTTCATGGCATGAAGACGGGCTTGCGGGAATCGGGGTTGCACACGGTGTGCGAAGAGGCACGCTGTCCCAACCGGAGCCACTGTTTTACCCATGGCACGGCTACCTTTTTGCTCATGGGAGATACCTGCACGCGGGCGTGTGGCTTCTGTTCCATCAAGAGTGGCAAGCCGAATCTGCTTAATCCTCACGAACCTGAGGAAACGGCCGCCCGGGTTTCGGAATTGAACCTCAAATTCGCGGTGCTCACCAGCGTGAACCGGGATGATTTGCCCGATGGTGGGGCCGCTCATTTTGCGGAAACCATTCGCGTCATTCGTCGCCAATGCCCCGGTGTGGGCGTGGAAGTGCTCGTGCCCGATTTCCTGGGTGATCTGGAAGCGGTGGCGACTGTCGTGGCGGCGGGTCCGACCGTTTTTAACCACAATACCGAAACGGTACCGAGCCTCTATTCGGTGGTGCGGCCGGCGGCTCGTTTTGAGCGCAGCCTAGCGGTATTGCGGGAGGCCAAGCGCCTTGGCACGGCCCTCTTTGGTGAAGAATTCCGCACCAAGTCTGGACTAATGTTGGGGCTGGGTGAGACCGAGCCCGAATTGATGGAGACCTTTGCGGCCTTGGTGGAGGTCGGCGTCGATATCCTGACCTTGGGGCAGTATCTGCGGCCCACGCGCCATCAGCTTCCCGTGAAGGCCTACATCCATCCCGATGATTTCGCCGCACTGGGGCGCAAGGCGAAGGCCCTGGGCTTTCGCACGGTCTACGCCGGTCCACTCGTGCGCTCCAGCTTCAATGCCCATGAAGTGAGTCAGTACGAAGGCATCAGCATCGCGTGACGCGACTTCTCAGCCTTGCCCTTCGCCTCGCATGGCCAGTAGCCAGCGTCCTGCCAAGATTCGACGGAGGTTGAGTGCCACGAGCACGGCCAAGGTGAGCGTGAAGTTGAAGGTCAGTTCGTGAACCCACTGGTATTGCCAGCGGGGGTGGAAGATCCACATCTGGATAAAATCCAGAAGGGTGAAGGCAACGGTTTCCAGAATTGGCTGCCAAGCGGGGCGCCCCTCAGAATGGCGTTCCACCAGGTAGCCAGTGAAGGCGCCATACATCAGGCGGCTGTAAAGAAATCCTCGATGGCCAGTTAGGCCCAGTGGGATCGCCAGTAATGCGCCAAAAAAAACAGAGATCAGCAGGCGGCGTCCGGGGCTGAAATGTTGCCAGCGGTTGCGTACCAGGAAAATTCCTGTCCCCACGGCAAAACCATGGGCGGTTCCGAAAACAAGGGCGTAGTACCAGGCCCAGCCGCCCTGAAGCCAGAGAAATCCACCCGTGACGAGCCCCAATAAGGCACCGGCCAAAAGCGCGGTTTCAGAACGGTGGCTAATGTCGAGATTTTCACCCTTGGCAATTTCCTTCGCCAACTGTTCAGGGGGTTCTTTTTCCGAGATCAGTGCTCGGAATCCGGCCTCTTCTGAAATTCCACGTGCCTCGGCTTCGTCCAGCAAGTGGCCTTCGAGTTCACGGAGCACCAAACGACGCCGGCTGGAACTCAATTCCTTGAGTCCTCGAGCGACTTCATCTAGATAACTCTGAACTGCCCAACTCACGGCAGGATCCTCCAGGGAGGCCAGAAAATCAGGCTTTGGGGCCTACGAAGACATCGACCATGGCAACGAAGCGGCTCCATTCTTCTTTTTTGGCCGTGAGGAAGGCCTTGCCCGCGGGCTGAAGAGAATAGTACCGGCGATCGCGGCCGTTGGGCTGGGTCTGCCAATAAGACGTAATGAATTCAGCGGCTTCCAACTTGTGAAGGGCTGGATATAGGGCGCCTTCTTTCAACGTGTACGTGCCATCGGTGCGCTGACGAACGGTCTCGATGATCTGGTAGCCATACATAGCTCCATCTTCGAGCAAAGATAGGAGTAGAAGCGGAGTGCTCCCCTTGAGCAATTCACGATCCATTGTGGGCCTCCCGGATAGTCTTAATGTTTACCTCGCAAAGCGAGGCTGTCAAGGGGTCAGCCACCTTTCATGGCTTCCGTCACCGGGATCCGGCTGGCTCGCCAAGCGGGAAAGAAGCCCCCCAAGATACCCATGAGCACGCTGAAGGCCACACCTTGAGCCATGAGATCAGGGGTGATGGTGAAGGCAAAGCTGATATCCGAAAAGGTCTCGAAGTTGGTGGTTCCGGTCTGAATGCCATTGAAGGTCAACGCGAGGCTAGAACCCAGAAGGCCGCCCAGTGTGCAGAGCATCAGGGCTTCCCACTGGAAGCTGGCCAGAATCTCCATGCGCCGATAACCCAGCGCGCGCAAAGTGCCGATCTCCGAGGTGCGGCTGGATACCGCGGCAAACATGGTGTTCATGGCGGCGAAGATGGCGCCGATCGTAAGGATCACGGTGATCAAATTGCCGAGAATCTGGATGGGTTTACCGGCCTCGGTCTGTTGTGCGTAGTATTCGCCTTCCGATTTTCCTTCGAGCTTTAACCGTTTGTCCGCGTCGAGTTCCTTAACGAAATTAGGAATGGCTTCTGGCGATTGCAAGCGCACCAGCATGGAGGAATAGGAGGTCCGCCGATGGGCTTGCATCAGCACATCGACATCGGTCCACACTTCGGAATCGAAGGCACTGCCGCCACCGTCGAAGACCCCCACGATGGTCCAGGGCTGGCCGGAAAACTGAATGCTTTTGCCGATGCCCAGGTTGGCGAAACGTCCTTCCATCCGGCGCGGCACCACGAGTTCGGGCAGCCCCGGCCTGAACCAACGGCCTCGGACAAGTTGAACCTGGGTACGCATGCGAACCCCAGCGGCCTCCAGGCCTCTAAATGCCACATTGGTCGAGCCGCTGCCATCGGCAAGTTCCAGCAGTTTGACAACCATGCACTCGCTGGAAACGAGGGGACCTTCGGAATCTCCTGCCAGCAAAGGGTGCACTTTGATGATGCGAGAACGCTCACGCTCCACGGAACTGTTGAGTTCGACTCTGGCATTGGGGCGTAAAACGATCACTTGGTCGGGGCGACCACTGCTGACAAAGGCCTTGGAGATGCCTTTTGAAAGGGAGAGGACCACCACGAAAATAGCCACGACGACACCGATAGCACCAGCGGTGGAAAGGGTGCTGATCTTGCGCTGCCACAAAGAACGCCAGTTGTAGCTAAGGGGAATGGGGTGGCGCAGCGCAGCCCAGATGAGCCATGCCAAGTAAGGCACAAGCGGGAGGAATAGTAGCCACACCATCAGATGGCCCTAAGCCCATCGACGATGGGACGGCGCACCACGCGGTAGGCGGGAATGAAGGTGGAAAGAATGCCGAGGCCCATGGTGGCGTGAAGACAAAAGAGCATGGTCTCAGTGGGGACCGTGAAATCCGTGAGCCAGGGAATGACGGTTCCCACGCCCGAACGCAGGGCACCTGCTGCGAGCCAGGCTAAGCCAAGCCCAGAAAGGCCACCCATCAAGGCCAATAGGATGCCTTCGGCCATGAGAATGCCGAGCACCTGGCCGCCTCGAAAGCCCATGGCACGAAAGACCGCCACTTCGGTCGTGCGTTCCCGAATGGCCATGGCCATGGTGTTGGCGCTGACGATGAGGATCGCCACGAGTACCGCGCCAGTGATGGAGTGGATGATGAGCGAGAGATTTCCCATCATCTTCAAGAATGCCAACTGAAAGGCGTTTTCGGTTTCGCTTAGGGTCGGTTCCACCGCATCGGAAAAATGACGATCGATGCGTTCGATGACCCGGGGCACATCATCGGGATGTTTCACCCGCACCCAAAAGCTGCCCACTTTCCCCTTC
>JAUYES010000466.1 GCA_030691225.1 Holophaga sp.
GGTGCCGCATGAGTATGCTGCTTGGCGTCCAGAAGCACTTGGGTCTGGCGAATTCCCTGAAGGGCGCGGAAATTCTGTGGGTGAACGTTCAGAATTTCTTGAAACAGGAAAGCAGATTCTTCCAGCTTTCCCTGGTGCAACAGAGCTTCGGCATTGCGCAATTTGGCTTCGGGATCGTCCTGAACGGGTCGTGGTGGAGGCGGAGTGGGGGGTGGCTTAAGGGTGACCGTCAGTTCTTGCTTAGCCATCTCCAAATAAGCCAAGGCGTCTTTGTGGCCTGGGGCAAGTGTCAGCAGTAGTTCCCATTTTTCAGAGGCTTCTTCGGGCATGCCCATATCAAAAAGCTGCGTGCCTTCGCGAAGCAGCTGCTCCACGCGTTCGGGAATATTCTGGGGGGAAGGAGGCGCAGGAGCTATTTCAACTGGGTTAGGCTCGGGCACCGGCAAAGCGTCCAAGTGGATTTGCGAATTCTCGAGGCCAAGATCCTTTCGCGCATCGCGAATATAGGCCTGGGCCAGTTTGTGATCGGCGTCGAACTCCAAGATCTGTTCCCATTTTTTCAGGGCGTCTTGCGATTCACCCATATCGAACAGCGTGCATCCATCTCGGAGTAGGCGTTCGATTTCGTCGGCAGTGGAGAGTGGTGCTGGTGGGGCAATAGGCGCAATAGGGGATTGGTTATCTGGGTTAGAGGGAAGTAGGCCATCCTGGGTGGCCCGGGCGTCAAAATAGATCTTGACCTTGTATAAACCAGCCCTGGCATCGGAGTGGTTGGGTGATTTTTTTAGGATCGCCTGCCAGATTTGACCGGCCTGCACGATATCACCCGCTTGGTACAGGGTTTCGGCCTTGAGAAGATAGGCCTCAAAGGGATCGCGCGTTGAGGCCATGGCTTAGCCCATCCCGTGAGCATCAACAGTGCGGGCCAGAAGCATGAACGTGCTGCGGCCGCAGACAAATTCCTGTCGATCGGTTAGCTGTAGGGTGCCGAAGATCTGGACACCATCCACGAATGTCCCGTTGGTGGACCCCAAATCAACCAACCAAACCGTAGCATCTGAGTGAATATCGATTCGGCAATGTCGGCGAGAGCATTCGGGATCATTGGTGATGATTTCACCTTCTTCGCGCCCAATCACGGTTTGGGCCGTTGTCAGGGCACGCACGGTGGAGGCCTGGGGGCCCGAAAGAAAGGCAAGACTAAATCGCATGCCGCTGGGGATTCCGGAAGTGATACCAGCGTTCATCAGCATGGCGTCCCGATCATTGCGGGCCGTCGTTTCTCGGGTGTTGGAGTCTGCCAAATCCTGTTTGATGTCCGCAGGTCCGGAAGGAATTGGAGCCGTAGGGATTTCCATGGGGATGGATTCAGGCACCGTTTTCGGAGCGAGGCTGGGATTATCAACTTCAAAAACAAAGACGCACTTCGGGCAGCGAAAGCGCTTGCGAGGTACGCCCTGGAAGCGCGCGTCATCGTATTGGAAGCGGGCTGAACAGGACGGGCAGACAACAATCATGAGGGCCTCGAAGGGGACTGCCCTTAGTTTAGGCGTTTACTTGCTTTTACGGGTGGCGAAGAAGCTAAATTCCGATCTTAAGGGTACCCCGGGGGGAACCTTGAACGTCGTCACGGCGGTAGGGATAGGGTGATTAATCTGCATGGCGCCTAACTCTAACTGCCAGGAATCCCCGCTTTTCTCGATCCAGGTGAGCTGGCGGAGAAGAAATTTCTCGCGGTCGACCCAGATGTATAGTGCCTTGAGGCGCTTTTTATAGTTATAACTCTGAGGAATCAGGGTTAGTTGAAAACAGGCCGGTAGCTCTTTGCTCTCGCCTGCGCTGATTTGGAAGTAGTCGGAAAGCTCCGCGAGCTTTTGCCCAAGGCCGAGGAACCGCCGGTCATGGTTACGGATCAAGCCGATCTTAAGTCGCTCGCCCTCGCCGGCGGTGGGGCTGTAGGAAATAAGCTCCTTGGCGGTCAAATGCAAAATGAGATCTTCGGGGGGGGCGAAGCTGAAATGAACCAAGTCGGAGCCCTGGATATACAGAGTTCCCTTAGTAACTGTCGGTGTTCTCAGCAGGGCGCGTCGAATCGTGAGCGAAAAGGGAACTTGAAGTGAAGTCACTTTGGCCTGGGCCGCATCGAAACGCTCAACCAACTCTTTAACGGTTGGCGTGGCGTTTTGGGCCCCCAATAGGGGCATGGCGAGCAGGAGAACCCAGGCCGTGAATCTCATCAAAATCCCGAGAAGGTCAGGCCCGCAAGAGGGCGTTCTTGGCTGAACTGGAACCCAGCCCCAAGTCGCCATGTGGGGCTGTTTAGGAACAGGGTGAAACCCCCACGGGTCTGGGCCTGGTCACCGAGCTTGCGGTGTTCTGCGCCAAACGTGAGTGTCAAAATTGGACTTGCGGGGATGCGAAGCGAAACCGCTGAAACCCGCTGGCGAATGGGATAGGGCATTCGCATGGCTTTATTGATATCCGTTTCTACGCTCAATTGGGCCATATCGCCCAAATCTACTTGGAATCCGGCTCGAGCCTGGGGGCCTTCGTAGACATCTCCAAAGTGACGGGGAAGGACCCGGTCAACCGTGGCGCCAAACCGAATCCCCTGAGTAATTTCTAGGGCATAGCCAAGATCGAAGGTGACGAGAGTTCTATTGGTCTGGGTGTTGGAGTAAGAAAGGTAATCACTTAGCCCTTGTGGGTTAATGGCACTCCCGGTCCGCCAGCGTTCTACTCGCATCACTACGCCATATCCAGAACCTTGATCAAAGTCCCCGGCACCGACACAGGTGCGATCAACGACGGATCGGCGAAGTTCAATGGAGTTGGGGAGAGCCGTTCCGAAATTCGGATTCACGATCGCAGCCGTGGTTTCTTCATGCAGAAAGGAAGAATGAACACCTTTGTCGACGTAAGCGATGCCATAGGCGCGGGTGCGGATGGCCCTGGAATTTTCAGTCAGACCACTAAAGAGCGTCGGATTCTTGAGGGCCTCGAAGGTGTCCTTGGCGCCATCATTACCTTGGATCCACGTCAGATAGGTGCCAGTGGCAGCGCGATTGAAGCGGGCTGCATTGCCAAAGGGGTTTAAGCCTTCGGCAAAGACTTTGGATCCCCCAAAAGCTGTTCCATCATTGAACAGGGGTGTTTGAGCAAAGGCCAAGCCCGAGGCGAGCAATATCAAGAGAAGTGATCGAGTAGGTGCCATGCAGTCATCCTGAGCGAGTTAGAGTCGAGCTGCAACCTCCAAAGGCAGGCGTTGAGTCGCAACATGAATTGGGATACCAGAGCCCCGCAAGGCTTCCTGGGTGGCGAAGTGGGCCAAAGCCGGGTCATTATTCTGCTCGCTTAAATGAGCCAGTACCACTGTCTGGAGCCGCGCCGAACGCACCCTACTCAGTAAATCTGCCGTCGCCTCATTGCTTAGATGTCCAATCCGACTAAGAATTCGAGCCTTGAGGGTGGGTGGGTAATTGCCATCCCGCAGCATTTGAATATCGTGATTGGCTTCTAGCGCCAAGATATCAACGTCCAGACAATGGTCCACAACCAAGGCCGTGGGGTGTCCCAGGTCGGTGACGACAGCGATGGTTTTCCCACAACCCTCAATTCGATAAGCCACTGGATCCACTGCGTCATGCGGAATAGAGAAGGGCAGGATGTCCCATCCTTCCCATCGGGTGGAATGACCCGGGCGAAGAGGAATCCATCGCTCGGCAGGCACCGCAATGTTCTGAATCCTGCAAATGGCTTGCAAAGTATCCTCGGTGGCCAGGATCTGCCAATTGGTGCGCTTCAGAATTACGGGCAAAGCGGCGATATGGTCGGAATGCTCGTGGGTGAAGGCGACTGCCTGTACGTGGCCAAGATTCCACCCAAGGGTCTCCAGGCGAGTACGAATCTGTAAGAAGGAAATCCCTGTATCCACCAGAAGGGTCTGGCTTCCATCCGTCAAAGCGTGGCAGTTTCCTTTGGATCCCGAGGCGAGCGAGGCATAGCGCATGAGTTCAGAATACGGGGCTAGATTGTCTGCGGAGACTCAAAAACTTCCCATCAAGGGCTTGGGCTGGGAGAATGATCGTTTGGCACAACCTTGAACCCCAGGGCAATTCGGTTTCTTAGCCAAGGCTCCTCAGAGTTCAAAGTCGTTTTCTCCCACGGTCATTTCGTCACGCCTCAACCTTTGTTAACCCCAGGAGCTCAAATGCAATTTTTTATCGACACCGCCAATATCCAGGAGATCAAGCGCATCAATGAATGGGGAATCCTGGATGGTGTGACCACCAACCCGAGCCTTATCGCCAAGGAATCCGGCAAGCCCTTCGAAGCCATCATTGAGGAAATCTGCGGCATCGTGGACGGCCCCATCAGTGCTGAGGTTATCGCCATGGAAGCCTCGGCCATGATCGATGAGGGCAAGAAGCTGGCGAAGATTCACCGGAATGTGGTCGTCAAGCTGCCCCTCATCCCCGAAGGCCTCAAGGCTTGCAAGGCGTTGAGTTCCGAAGGCATCCGAACCAACGTGACTCTTTGCTTTAGTGCAACCCAGGGCCTCATGGCCGCCAAGGCGGGCGCCACGTATGTCAGCCCTTTTGTGGGGCGCTTGGACGATATCAACCTCGTGGGCATGGAATTGATTGAAGATCTGGTCCAGATTTTCGACAACTATGCGCTGACCACCAAGGTCCTTGCGGCCTCGATCCGCAGTTCGCGCCATGTGACCGAGGCCGCACTGGCGGGCTCCCATGTAGCCACCATTCCCACCAAAGTCTTCGATCAGATGATCCAGCACCCATTGACCGACAAGGGGATCGAAGGCTTTCTCGCCGATTGGCGCAAGAGTGGCCGATAACACCCGAGTTACCTCTTACCCATACAGGGCTATAATTAAGGGAATACTTCTGGAGCCGAAATGCTCATTTTTGCTTTGACTTGCCTTCTGGCTGCCCCACCTTCTTCGCCCGTATCCAGTGAAACTCCGTGGTTCGTGAGCTTGCGCCCAGCCATTGTGGTTCAAGAGCCGGAGCCAGTCGCTGATCTATCCGAGGGAACCGTCGTTGAAGAAATGACAGCAGCGACTGCAAAGGCTGCAGTGAAGCCGCCGGTGGTTCTTGCACCGGCCAAGGCCGTGAAGGCCAAACCCAATAAAATCGTTAAAAGGATCCCCAAGCGATCGCCAAGGTGATTTTCGACCCACGGTGGTCGGCAAGTTGGTATTTGCAATAGCCCGTCTGGAGTATGCATGTTCCCACAAGAAAAAATCGACAAATTACGCACTAAATATGAAGCGGCTTTGAAGGGTGGGGGACAGGCCCGTATCGAAAAGCAACATCAAGGTGGAAAACTTACGGCCCGCGAGCGCATTGCCGCATTTTTAGATGAAGGTTCTTTTGAAGAAGTAGATGCCCTGGCCGTAAACCCCAACCCCGGGGATCAGATCCCCGGCGATGGTGTAGTCACCGGTTTTGGGCGAGTAGAGGGCCGCCCCGTAGCGCTGTTCGCGCAGGATTTTACCGTGGTGGGCGGTAGCCTCTCGCTGACTCAGGCCCGCAAAATCTGCAAGGTCATGGATATGGCCATGAAGGTCGGTTGCCCCTGCATCGGGATGAACGATTCCGGCGGCGCGCGCATTCAGGAGGGTGTGAATTCCCTAGCTGGCTATGCTGAGATCTTTTTACGCAACACCATGGCCAGTGGTGTGATTCCTCAGATCAGTTTGATTATGGGGCCCTGCGCCGGTGGTGCCGTGTATAGCCCCGCCATCACCGATTTCATCACCATGGTGCGCAATACCAGCTACATGTTTGTGACCGGTCCGGAAGTGATCAAGGCTGTTACTCACGAAGATGTCACCAAGGAGGAACTCGGCGGTGCGTCGGCCCATGGCTACAAATCGGGCGTTGCCCATTTTGTGGTGCCCAGTGATTTGGCGGCTTTGGCCCACACCCGGGAATTGCTTTCGTTCCTGCCTTCCAACAATTTGGGTGAAGCGCCCCGACGTGCTCCCCTAATGGACATGGCGCTGGAGAACCCTGACCTCGACCAGATCGTTCCCGACGATCCCAGCAAGCCCTACGATATGCGCCTGTTGGTTAAGGGCATCGTGGACGATGGTCATTTTTTCGAGGTGATGGAAGGCTATGCCGGCAATCTCGTGGTGGGTTTTGCTCGCCTGGAAGGTCGGTCCGTGGGCATCGTAGCCAACCAGCCCGCCAATCTGGCCGGCGTACTTGATATTTCGGCCTCGGAAAAGGGCGCGCGGTTTGTGCGTTTTTGCGATGCTTTCAATATTCCTTTGGTGGTCTTCGAAGACGTTCCCGGATTCTTGCCCGGCGTAAACCAGGAACACCATGGCCTCATTAAGAACGGCGCAAAATTGCTCTACGCCTTCTGCGAAGCCACCGTTCCCAAGCTCACCGTTATCACCCGCAAGGCCTACGGCGGTGCCTACATCGTGATGGCGTCGAAACATATCCGCACCGACTTCAACTTTGCCTACCCCACCGCCGAGATCGCGGTGATGGGCGCCGAGGGTGCCGCCAACGTTCTTTACATCAAAGAAATCCAAAAGGCCGCCGATCCTGTCGCCAAGCGAGCCGAGATTATCGCCAAATATAATGAGGACTTCGCCAATCCCTACGTGGCCGCCGGGTTGGGCTACGTGGATGAAGTCATTCTGCCGCGTGAAACCCGCAAGAAACTGGTGCGAGCCCTTGCTTTGTTGGAAAACAAGCGTGAGTCGATGCCGCCCAAGAAGCACGGCAATATTCCGCTTTAAGCTAAACCCCTTCGGATTTTGAGGTCGCCATGAGCCATCCTGCCCTTAAGTTGATCCTGGGCGTGATCCTGGGGGCCTCGGTGGGTTTGCATGCCGGAGCCTCCCTCATTAAAGCGGCAACCAAGGGCAAGGTCGATGCAGTTAAGCAGTGCCTCGATGCGGGTGAAAACGTCAATGAAGCCGATAAGTACGGTTGGACTCCTCTGATGTGGAGCGTCTACTACAAACATCTTCCTGTTACGGTATTGCTGCTGGAAAAGGGTGCTGATCCCAATATTCAAGCCACCTACAAAAACTCCCGACCAGCCGGTACATCCGCACTGCATATCGCTGCTTACTACGGGTTCGAAGATCAAGTGGCAGCGCTCGTGAAGAAGGGTGCCCGGGCCAACTTGGTCGATGGTAACGGTAAGACCCCCATTGATTTGGCCCAAGAATATCGCTTTACCGCAGTGTTAGAGCTTCTCGGCAACAAGAGTTCTTCGAAAACGCTGCCCGTTGGAAAGGCAATAAAAACCGTTTCCGGGGTCGAATTGAACGAATCGTTTCTTTCGGGGGATCGCAAGAAAATTCTTAAGGAAATGGCTGATCGCCTTAGCGCAGGCCATCCTAGCGAGGCCTATATTTTGGCCGAATCCGGTCGGGCGTATTTAGCCGGAATGGAAGCAGGCAAAGGCAGGGAAACGTTGATGGCGGCCGAGGAACAAGGCCTTAAAGACGGGCAAGCCCTTCGCCTGATTGGACTGGCTTGGCTCAAAAATGGGAATAAGGCCGAAGCGATGGCCTCCTACGACAAAGTTCTCCAGCGGGACTCGGGCAACCAGCAAATTTTGGCTCGCTGTGCCGTAGATCTAATCGAGGTTGGACTACTTCCGGAAGCCGAAAAATTCATGAAATCAGTCCTGGGGCGGGACCCTAAGGCTTGGGAGCCTTTCCTTGAATTCGGTCGTGCCTATTTGCTGAGTGGCCAGCGCAAGCAGGCCTCGGCCTGGTTCGTCCGAGCCCTGGAGGCCAACCCTGGTGACGATAAAGTCGTGCTCGAAATCATGCGGGCCTTTGCAGACAGCCAGGCGCTGATGTAAAAACATTAGAGGAATCAAGGGAATTGGATCTTTGGTCGATGGAAGTGTTTTGACCCGACCTCAAGGACACCATGCCTGCTCAACTTCAAAGGATTTTGGCCCAAAACGCCAGTCGGGCCTTGGGCGCTCCCCCGCAAGGCGTCCATAGGACTCTAGAAGTCATCGCCTCGGGAAAATCTCCAAAGCTGCCAATTGGGAGCGACCCGTTCCTGGTGACGGGACGGACTTGGATTCCAGAGATCCGTGCGGCCAGCCAAGGAATGCGTCACGCCAAGGATGGCTTGATCTATCTGCGGGCTGCCAAGGCCGTTCTTTGTGATATTTCGAAACTGCTTGACCGTGCTCAGAGTGCTGCGGAGCAAGCCCAGGCCCCGGAAGCCACCGACATCGAACGCAGCAATCACGATGCTGCCTACCAGAGTATCCTGGCGATCCTGAATCAAAACGCTTTGACCAGAGAGTTTAACGGAGAGCCACTCTTTGGGGCAAAGCCTCTGGTCATTCCCCTTGGCAGCCTCCCGGAGATCCAACTTGAATACTTGGAATACCGTCTGTCGGGAGATCTGCAGACCCGAAGAGGGGCCCAGGAGGTGATTCGGCTCCTGGAGGAGGCCCGCCTAGTCCTGGCTAGGCAATATTCCGACATCGGGGTCGCCGCGACACGTCTGGCCTCCCTCGCCGATATTTGGGGTATTCAGGGCGAAAATTTTGCGGCGATTACCAATCGAATGCGGGATGGGAACCTTGCAGACGGCGTGGTGGGCCTAGCCAAGTTCCAGATTCTCAACTGCTCAGGCCACTCGCCCCTGACGGCGACGCTTGGGAGTAGCGAAGGGCTGTATTCGTTGCTCCGATAGTTGTTCGAAACTTGGGGATGGCCGATTGGGTATGGAAACCATCCAAGCCAAAAATAATCGCTAAAGAAGTCCCCCACCCCTACCGATACAAAACCTGTTGGGGGATTCCCCCGCACAACTTGGCAGCACGGATGCTGCCTAACCATCATCATGGAGGATGTCATGGTTACTATCCTTGCGAACGTCAACGCCCTGTCCGCCAGCCGTCAGCTCGGCGTCAGCAAGATCGGGCTCAATCAGGCCATCACCCGTCTTACGACTGGCCGACGCATCAACAGTGCTGCGGACGATTCCGGCGCTCTTGTTAAGGGTAATGCGGCGATGGCTGCTTCCCGCAAGGCTGGGGCCCAGGTCTATGCCGCCAACGCTGCTTATTTTGCGGCCCTGAATGCTGATGGCGCCAATGCCCAGAAGACGGCAGATGCCTATCGCATGGCCGAGATGGAAGGCGCAGGAACTACGAGTGACGCCGAGTATACGGCTCTCCAGACCTCCTCAGGAGGCACTACTTCAACTGCGGCACTAAGCAGCATCGCAGCCAATCAGGTGACTAATGCTGCCGCCATGTCGTCAGCGTTGACTTCCGCCAACCTCTCTGGTATCGAATCTGAAACGCAGTTGGGTATTGCCGACGCGTGGCTGGGTGCCGATATCGGCGCAGAAATGGCTCAGCTGACCAAGTACCAGATCATGATGCAGGCTGGCACCAGCGCTTTGAACAACGCTAACCAGTCAGCTCAGACTGTTTTGGGCCTCTTCCGGTAAGTGGGTTTCTTCTAGCTTCTGGGGGGGCGGATTAATTCTGCCCCCCTAGGTGTGTGAAACCGGAAAGGGGGTTGGCGATGGTCAATCAAGTGAATACCCCGGCCAGCGCTCCTGGCCTCTCGGCGGGTTCAATGGCAGCACCTGTTGTCACTCGATCGGCTCCCATCAGAACCGGGACCCTGTCGGCGCCGACTTTAGGGAAAGGGCCAGGGTCGAATCCCGGTGTTCAGGATGCGGCCGTTGCCCAGGTCAATCAACACCTTCAGCAGGCGCAGCCAGAATTGAAGATGCAGATGGACAGCGCTTCGGGTCGGCCTGTATTTCAAGTAATCCAGCAGGGCACGGGCCAGGTAGTCCTGCAAGTTCCCTCGGAGGAGGTCTTGGGGATGTCGCGCAGACTGCGGGAATTAGAGGGACTCCCTGGAGCCTCAGGGGCTCTGGTGGATAAGGAGGGCTAGGTTCTCTGGCTATCCTGAAAAGAGAGGTGTGCCATGGCAGATTCGTCTTCCAATTCAATGAGCGGGATCAGTTCGGGCATCGACACTGCGGCACTGATCAATGCCATCGTTGCGATGAAGGGTGGAAGTGTCACGCGGTTGAAGTCCCGCGTGGAGCTCAACGATAGAAAAACGGCAGCCCTGACGGCCATGAGAACCAGTCTTCAGGCTCTTGGGCTCAGTGTGTCCGTTCTCAAGGACAAGCTCAATAATCGGACGGTGACCAGTTCCGATAGCAACAACTCCTACGTGACGGCCACGGGAACCGGGGCTGCTTCGGCTACTTATGACGTGACCGTGAACACCGTAGCCACCAAGGGCCGGATCTCGGCCAACTTGGATGCGAACGGCTTTACGACCAACTTATCTGTCGCGAATCCATCGGACTCCGTGAGTTCGAATATTTTCACGTCTGGATCACCGGCCAGTTTTGCCATCCAGGGCACCGATGGGGTGGTAAAGACCATCACACTCACGGAAGACTCCAATACCCTGAACGGCCTTCGCGACGCCATCAATGCTTCGGGCGCGGGTGTGACTGCCTCGGTCGTGAACATGGGCAAGGGCGACAAGCCCTACCAGTTGGTCATCACGGCCAAGGATACCGGCACTGGCACGACCCAAGGTGTGATCAAGTTGGTCGATATCACCAATATGCTCCCGGACGGTTCCGCCGGGGCCGCCGCAAACAACCTCGGGATCACGGCTGGAGGAAGTGCGGATGGTCTTACGACCCTGACCGGAGGTCTCACTTCTGCTACGTCGGGAGCTTCCGCGACGGATGCGAACTTCACGCTCAACGGGGTGGAACTGACCAGATCCACCAACGTGATTAGAGATGCAGCCGATGGCATGACCTTCACCCTAAAGCAGGGGGGGCAAATCGGGAAAACTTCGCTGACCGTAGCTCCGGATAAAATCGGGGCCACCGCTGCTCTGCAGGATTTCATAAGCAAGTACAACACCTTGGTGAAGGATTACAAGGCGGCATCCACCTCCACCAAGAATGCGGATGGATCGATCAATCAGGCTCCCCTGGCTAATGACGCTGCCACTCGTTCCCTGATGGCCAACCTAAAGGCGACCCTGAGTGGCGCCTCAGATGGGCTTCCCAGCAGTTCCGCCTACCAGAATCTAGCCAGCCTTGGCATTACAACGCTGTCTGATGGCGGCCTCTTTCTGAACACCAGCACCTTTCAGACGGCCATGGCCGATGACCTCGACGCCGTTCAGAAGCTCTTCTCTTTTACGGGCGACTCCAGTAATCAGGGCGTGGCATTCAAGAGTGCTGGATCCTCAACGGTCACGGGGCAAGTGGACTTCGAGATCACCAAGGATGGAAATGGTGATCTATGGGGAACCCTGACTCGCAACGGCGTAACCAGCGCCCCCATTCAGGTCGCCAATGGCACCCTGGTGGGCACGGGAGACTATGCTGGGTTGAATCTCACGGTGACAGGCACGGGCAGTGGGACTTTGACCCTGAGCCGGGGTGTGGGCCGGGAGGCTGCAGATATGCTTTCCGCCTTCGTTGGCACGGGGGGGAGCATCACCTCTATTCTGAATTCCATCACCACTCAAAACAAAAATTTAAACGCTCAGATCACGCAGGGGCAGTCGCGATTGGATCAGGAGCGGATTGTGCTGAAGAAAAAGTTCGCCAATATGGAAGCCATTCTCGGACGGATGAGGGCATCCGCAGGCTCGCTTGCGGGGATGTAGTGGGATCCTCAAACTTATGATCGGGCTGGATTCACCGATACACAGCAAGGGGTCTCTGCATGAACGCATACTCAAAATCGGCCGATTCCTATCTCGTTCAGCGGATTCTGGGCGCTGGTCCTGAACAACAGGCGGCCCTTATTATGGAGGCAGGGCAGCTGCATCTGGGAAAGGCCATCCATGCCTTGTCTCAGAACAATATGGCAGCAGCCACTAGCAGCTTTCTTCGCGTTTCAGAGGTCATTGTGGAGGCGACGATCCGTCTGGACCTGGAAGGAGGGGGGGAACTTGCCGAGAATTTAGGAAAACTCTACGACTTTTGGAATCGAGAGATCGTCGCGGGTAGTTATGCCCGAGATCTGGCTAGGTTGGGAGCGGTTGTGCAGGCCATGGGTGAAATCCGCCAGGCCTGGGAACAGTATCATGAGAAAAAAATGAAAGATGGCAGCCTTTCCAAGTTTCAAACTGGAAGCCAAGTCGTATGAGTGATGCCCGGGTTCGTGCTGCCATCGAACGGATGGAAGCGTGGCTGGTCGACCCGCGCTGGGAACCGGACCCCGAAGCACTGGCTCAGTGGGATGCCGAATTCCTGGCGGCGATGGCTCAGGCAGAGAAGGCTCTAGGCTGGCAGGATTTGGTCGAGAGGGGTCATGCGGCAGGTCGACTTCTGGAGGCTCGTAGCGCTGGGGTGGCCAAAGAACAGGACCGAGTGAGGATTGAAATAGAAGCCCAAGAGCGCGGGAATCGCGCACTCAGGGGCTATGGGGCGAGTAATCGGTGAGCGATGCTTCAAGATTCCGGAGTTAGGTCAACGACAACCTGGCGAATCACGGATTCCCAATCCCCGTAAGCTGGTTGCCGGTACAGGCGCATGGTGGGATACCAGGGACTGTCGTGGCGATTCAACATCCAGCGAAAATCAGGCTGGAAGGGCAAGAGTAGAAAAGTAGGTACACCGAGCGCTCCTGCCAAGTGGGCCACAGAGGTGTCCACCGTAATCACCAAATCCAGGGCACTCAGGGCATAGGCCGTATCGGCGAAATTTTTCAATAATGAAGCGAGCGAAACTAGATTCGGAAGGGGCGGTAGCCCTTCCCTCCCGAGTTGGAGACTGAACCATGCCACCCCAGGAAGCGCCTCCAGTGGTGCCAGGGCCGCAGCGGGCAAGGAACGTTCGAAATCTCTGCCGTATTCAGACCGGCCGGCCCAAACGATTCCAATGCGTGTGCTCTCCTGGTTCAGAGTTAAACGTTCCAAGAGCTCCTGTTGATGGGGCACCACCGAGGGGATATCCAGGTAGGGGATCTCGGCCGGGATGGACGAAAGATCTGTTTCAAAGATAAAGGGTAGTGACATCAGTGGCAATTGAAGGTCGAAGGGAGGAAGCGCTGCCCCCTTGGGAACCACTAGGTCTGCGCCGGTGCTGGTCGCGGCAACGGTCTCTAAGGCTGGTTGAGTCTCGAGGATAATTCGGCCTCCCAAGGCCTTAACGTGCGGGAGGTATCGGATGAACATAAAGGTGTCGCCGAATCCCTGTTCCGCCCAGAGCAGGAGCGTCTTCCCCGCGAAGGGCTTGCCATCCCAGGCTGGCTGAGCAAAGCGCGCGGCTTCGGTGGAAAGCCTTAATCGCGCCTCGTAGCGCCTCCAGCCACGAAGCATGTCGCCAAAGAGCAGATCCACAAAGCTATGCTCATATTCTGGGTGCGCCGAGGTAGGGTCCACGATTCGGAATCGTTCGATTTCGGCCCGATATTCCTCCCAAAATCCAAGGTTGTAAAAGGTTGCCAACACACTCTTGTGAACCGTGAAGTTGGTGGGTGCTAGCCGAAGAACCGATTCGATCTCGTGGTTGGTGGCGACCAGATCCCCTTTTCTGGAGAGGCAAGTAATCAGAAGCAACCGGCCGCGCTCGCGAGCGGGTTGATTTGCCACCAGCTCGCGAAAAATTTCTTCTGCCTTCGTCAAATCACCCTGTGCCATCAGGATGGAACCGAGGTTGGCCCCTGCGGTGAAGTTGCGGGGATGCAACTGAAGTGCCCTGTGGCAGGCATCCGTAGCGGCACCGAATTTTTGAGCCTCGAAAAGTCCCAAACTTAATATTGCCCAGAGCTCTGCATGTTGAATTTGCAATGCGGACGGTGTTTTTTTGGGCGATTCGCCATGGCTTATCCCGTCAAGGATCTGTTGGGCACCTTCCAGGTCTCCAAGGTTTAGTAGACACTGCGCCAAAAGGAGAAGGGCATCGACCCTGCGTGCATCAGTTTTCAAAATGATGCCCAGCTGTTCCTGGCATTCAGCAAATTGCCCCCTTCGCATGAGGACAGCAGCAAGATTGACCCGCGCAGAGAGGTTGTGGGGATCCAGGTCCAGGGAGGTTTCCAGGGCGTTCTGGGCCTTCTCTACCTTGCCAAGCTTGAGAAGATGCCCTGCCAAGGCAACCCAAGCGCCAACGTGCCCGGGTACCAAGTTTAGGAATTCCAGCAAGCTTTCGGAGGCGCCAATTGCGTTTCCTGATTGGCCCTGAGCTTGGGCCTTCTTTAGTAGGTTTAAATGATCCGGATCCACTCCCAGTTCCCCCTTCTCCGTGCTCGCAAAGTATGGTCCGGAGAGGCGAAATCGCCGATTCTCCTATACGGGTCAATGGTTCTTATAACAATGAATGAAGTCGTTCGAGGCCGTTCCAGTCTGACTCGCGCAAGGATTGTTCGACCTTTTTGGTGAGATGGTCGTCGTGCAGGAAGTGCCGACATGAGACTTGGATGGTCTCGGCAAGCTCCGCAGGAGTGAGTAGTGTCTCCTGGGCGGCGGCTCGTCCCACTAGCAATAACCGGGTAATGGCAAATCGGAGGATGAAGGTGGAGTAGCGTTGGATAGGATTTCCCGAGGCCCAGGGGAAGTATTCCCGCAGCATCTCGTTCAATAGGTAATGCTCCAGCAGCCAGGGAACGGCCTTTAGGGCTGAATTAAGGCGTGGCAAACCCTGTTCATAGGCGCGCACCAGGGCAGGGCCATCCGGGGGAAGGCCTTCTCCGATACCCAACCCCTTCGCTGCCTCATCTAGCACCCGGCGGAGGTGGGGTGATGGCAATCCCTCGCGACAGCCTAAAAAAAACAGGGCTGGGATCTGGGCTTGAACATCGAGAAGTTCGGCGTGGTCTGTCAATGAAGCCATGGCGGCGCCACTCTCTAGATCGTTCTCCTGGTCCTGGATCAATTGGGGAAGCGAATCCATACGTTTTTGGTTAAGCAATTCGGTTAACCGCTCGCAAAAAATACCGATCAACTTTAACCGATTTGAAAGCGAAATCTCCTGACTGCGTAGTATCTGAACTACCAGGGTCCGCACATCGTCCATGGCAGACAATGGGAGGCCGTTCACCGATTTAATGCGGGAGACGGATGTTTGACTGACGGTCTGAACCTGTCCCACCAAGTCGAAGGCGTCAGAGTAGAGCAGTGCTAGGCGGGCGGCCTCGGGGCAGGAAAGCGTGAGCGTCATCTGGTGCATATCGCCGAAACGGGAGATCGTTCGGGGGTAGTTCGCACAGGTATCGGAGAGAGCCTTTGCGCCAAGACGTTCCTGAATAAGGCAGAGCTTCTTATCGGTGAGAAAACCGCAGCATCGACAGTGGTCCTTCGTCAATTCGAGATGCCCGTAATTAGAATGGGAATTAGATTCTGAATTTCGTTTCACATGCTTGGCAATCAAGGGCTGCAAAACTGGGTCGAGACAAGATTGATAGTATAGAAATGAATCTTGATCGACTGGGATGCCCCATCCGCCGCAACAGGTATCCTCACACTCTCCGCCGATGCAAGAGAATCGACTGACGTAAGCGGGCATCAGCATGGTGTCAGTGACCATCTTTTTCATGTTGCTGCTCCGGCTAGGATTGATTGTCATCGGATTATGATCGCACTGAGATGGTCATGGTGGATCGAGTGCCAACGGAAAGGTCCATACTCGAAGAACAACCCAGATTTGTTTCAGGAAACCCAGGGGGGCTGCGGTGATTCCTCGGTTTTGACCCAAGAATTGATCTCGAATTTTGGAAGCGCAAGAGCCAGACTAGAACGAGGGCTAGCAGGCCTCCTCGGGAGTTCCAATGGATCACCTAGATTCGCGAGCGGCGGAGGGTGTCTCGCTGGCGGGGGCTGGGCATTGGGTCGAAGCAGCCAAAGCTTGCGCCGAAGTGGTCGCTGGAGGGCGTTCCGACTACCGCATCCATTCCTTGTACGGGAGTGTTCTTATGCGGTGCGGCCGGTACGAGGATGCCCGCGACCAGTTGGGTGTGGCACTGCTATACAGCCCTGAATCCATCGAAGTCCGCAATAACCTTGCGGCCACCCAGCTCAAGTTGGGCGAACCCTGCCTCACCGAGGAAACTTGTCGCGCAATCCTAGCGGAATGTCCAGATTACCTCCCTGCCTGGGCTAATCTGGGCCTGGCACTCTGCCATCAAGGACGGGTTCCAGAGGGTCTTGAGGCGATGCAGCGGGCGATCGAACTTAGTCCCGATGATCCGATCCTGCGGGATAACCTACTGCTGAACCTGAATTACATCGCGACGGATGGCCAAGACCTAGCCTTCGTTCATGAGGCGTTATGCGGCGATTTAGGCAGATCTCCTAAAAAACCTTTGCCCAATACAGGCTCTCGGCGCATTCGAATCGGGTATGTTTCCAACGATTTCAAAAGTCACTCGGTATCGTTTTTCATCGCCGGTGTAATCCGGGCCCATAGCCGCAGCGCGTTCGAAGTGTTTTGTTATTCCACAACGCCAGCGCCGGATCGGAGGACAGAGAACTTTCGCGAATTGGCTGACCATTTTGTGGATCTTTCGAATTGTTCAGATGTCGAAGCCGCCCAGCGGGTCGAAGCTGACCAGATCGATATTCTTGTCGATTTGGGTGGACATACTTCTGGGAATCGCCTTGGCATCTTTGCTTTGCGTCCGGCACCCGTGCAGGTCTCGTATCTTGGCTACCCGGCCACGACTGGCTGCTCCTTTATCGACTACCGAGTGGTCGATGCCCTCACCGACCCCGAGGAAAATAGCTCCTTTTCGACCGAGCGTCTCGTCCGCTTGACTCCTCCATTCCTTGCTTATCTCCCTCACTCCACCTTCCCTGCCACGGCTCAGCTGCCCGCGCTTGCCAATGGGTATCTCACGTTTGGATCGTTCAACCACTCTTCGAAGATTTCAGACGACACCCTCGAGCTTTGGTCCATGGTCCTTACGAAGGTTCCTGATTCGCGCCTGTTCCTCAAAGCCCGTGCCTTCTCCGATGCCAAAGTCTGCGATGGCTATCGCGAGCGTTTTTCTCAGCGTGGAATTGACGGTGCACGCCTCTCCTTTTCTGGCTTCACCGAGGGCACACAGGAGCACCTCGCGGCCTACGGAAAGATCGATATTGCCCTCGATACATTTCCGTACAACGGAACAACGACCACCTGTGAGGCCTTGTGGATGGGGGTTCCGGTCATAACTTTGGTTGGGAATTTGCACGCGGCCAGAGTGGGATACACTCTTTTGACATCGGTGGGTCTTGGAGATCTTGCCGCAACTTCAGCAGCGGATTACGTAGCCCTCGCGGCGACTTTTCCAGAGGACTTAAACCATCTCGCTAACCTCCGCCGAAGCCTACAGAGGATCGTGGCAAGTTCGGCGCTTTGCGATCCATCCCGATTAACGCTGGAGTTGGAAACCGCATATCGGAAGATGCTGGAGGATCATGTTTGAACGCGATGGGGCGGTCCAATCAGTCAAAACGGTTTTTCCGCTGTGACGTTCAAGCTAATGGCCACGCCCTTATAGATCTTGTTGCTTGTGTCGTTGAAGAGCCCGAAAGTGTCCACCCGGTTGATGTTTACAAATCCTGCAATCTCCAAAAAGGCCGCGAGAAATACCTCGTTCAGTCCAACGATGTGGTAGTCAAACTCGTCGATATGACCTCCGAACATCATTCGCATCACGAAAAAACGCTCCTCGTCGGTGAGTTTTTCCTTTTCCAAGAGGAGGCTTGCAAGAATGTCTAAGTCGGGGACGCTAATGTAGATTTTTCCGCCTGGAACCAAAACACGATTCCATTCGGTCAGCGTGGCCGTCAGCTCTTCCATGTAGTCGAAATGTTCGACCACGTGCGAGGCGTAAATTTCGTCAAAGGTAGCGTCGGCAAATTGAGACAGATTGTTGGCATTGCACACGTGATCGATATCGGGCCCGGGAAGCGCATTAAGGACTTCCCATCCATCGGCGCGAGATTTTCCGCCGATATGTAGTTTCCGACTGGAGGCAGGAGCGGGGGCCTGATCAAGGATTGCCTTAGTCTGATTCGTGGATTTGTCGGACACAGGAGCCTCGTTTTTAGTTGGTCGTGAGCACTCGAGGCTTTCGGGTGGATTGCAGGCAATTGCCTCCGTGGACCATTGAATAAGCGCGTTTTCAACCAGATGGGCCATTTTTCGCCAGGAAAAATGGGTGACTCGCTCTTGGCCCTTTTGAATCATCTGATTTCTGTTTTCTTCCTGCTGAACGCTTAGCAGGGCCTTCCGCATTGCAGGTATGTCATCGGGGCTCACATAGATGGCTGCATCTCCTGCCACTTCCCCGATGGAGCTGTTGTTGCATGTGATGACAGGGCACGAACATGCCATGGCTTCAAGAATAGGTAGACCAAAACCTTCGTAGCGAGATGGGTAGGCAAGCGCCAGAGCGCCACCATAGGCGCATTGCAGGTCTTCATCGGAAAGAACGAGGAGGTGGACGCGGGCCGGACCT
>JAUYES010000467.1 GCA_030691225.1 Holophaga sp.
GCACGAAATTGTGGATGCCATCAAGAACGCTCTAGCGGCTCGCAAGCGCGTGATCATCGAGCACTTCGACCTTGTGTACCAAAAGCTGGGCTTCAACGCGCAAATCATCTTCGGCATCGGCGAGGAAGTGCGGGTCTACCGCCCATCGATCTTTGGCCCCAGCCCCCTACGCATCCAGCAGGTGGCCGAGGAAAATCTCAAGTACAGGCTCATGGCCCACTCGGCGGAAGACATCGTTGGAAAAATCTTGAAGGATGTCTACGACTACGAGCCTAAGCAGCTCCACTCCGATGTGCGCCACGGTTTCATCATCGGTTTCGATCGAAAACCCCAAATCGATCTCGAGGAACTGGAACAGAAAACCAAGGAAATGATCTCGCAAGATCTTCCCATTGCTGCTGGCACAGGCGATTTCGTCATGATTGGCAAGGATCCCTTCTACTGCACCGGCAAGCGCATTCACGTGAAGCGCACCGGCGCCATCGAGCACTTCCGCCTCATCAAGGACTACAAATTCGATCCAATTTCCGGGAAATACCTGATGGTCGGCATCGTGGGTGAAGAGCCCATCGAGATCTTCCACGAACACGCTCCCATCCATGTGGACCGTATGCACAACGATGGCGCCGGAAAAGACGACAAAGACTACCGATAAGGAACCTCATGCGCAGCATCTCCGTCGACACCATCCAAAAGCAGGTGGCTTCGCTCTGTCTCACCGCCGCCTTCGATCTTCCCCAGGATGTGCACCAGGCCATCGCCTGCGCCGCCGGAAAGGAAGCCTCGCCCCTGGGCCGCTCGATGCTCAATCAGCTCCTGGAAAATGCGGGCATCGCCGCTAAAGAGCGGGTGCCCATCTGCCAAGACACCGGCGTGGCGGTCTTTTTCGTGGAACTGGGCCAAGAGGTTGCCATCACCGGCGGCACGCTCCAAGAGGCCCTCACCAAGGCCGTGGCGCAAGGCTGGAAGGAAGGCTACCTTCGTGCCTCGGTGGTGGAAGATCCCCTTTTTACGCGCAAGAACACCGGGATCAACGGGCCTCCCGTGGTTCATCTCGAACTGGTACCTGGCGATCGGCTCACCATCACCCTCGCCCCCAAGGGCGGCGGATCCGAGAACATGAGCGCCTTGGCCATGCTCAAGCCCACCCTGGGCCCCGATGCCGTCGCCGATTTCATCGTCGATACGGTCGTGAAGGCTGGGGGCAATCCCTGCCCGCCAGTTATCGTAGGCGTGGGCATCGGCGGCAACTTCGAAATGGCTCCGTATCTGGCCAAGAAGGCGCTGCTCCGCCACGTGGGTGAGCCCCATCCGGATTCGCGCTACGCGGCCTTCGAGCAGCAGGTGTTGGACCGAATCAATGCCTCGGGCGTCGGCCCCCAAGGGTTAGGCGGCACTACCACGGCCATGGCCGTGCTTGTCGAGACCTACCCCTGCCACATGGCCTCCTTGCCCGTGGCCGTAAACATCAATTTCAACGCCGCACCCCATGCAACGATAGAGCTCTAGAGAGATGGTCATGACCTCACGAAAGATCACAACTCCCCTCACGGCCGAAGTGGTGGATAGCCTCGTCATGGGTGAGGAAATCTTGCTTTCCGGCACCATCTATACCGCCCGCGATCAAGCCCACCAGAGACTTTGCGCTTTGCTCGCCAAGGATGAAGCCCTGCCCATCGATCTCACAGGCACGGTCATTTATTTCGCGGGCCCCACGCCACCACCGCCTGATAAGCCCGTTGGCAGCGCGGGTCCAACCACGTCGGGTCGCATGGATGCCTTTTCGCCCAAGCTCATCGCCTCGGGCCTTTCCGGCATGATCGGTAAGGGCACCCGTTCGCCCGAAGTCGTCGAAGCCATGAGGACCCATGGCGCGGTCTACTTCGCCGCCACCGGCGGTGCGGGAGCGCTCATCGCCCGCTGCATCAAGACCTCTGGGTGCGTCGCCTACGCGGATCTTGGCCCCGAGGCCATCTATCGCATGGGCATCGAAAACTTGCCTCTCGTGGTGGCCATCGATCGCAATGGTCGCAATCTTTACTTGGATGGCCCAGCGAAGTACCGGAAAGGCTGAAGGAATACTGAAGCAAAAAGCGCCCACCAATTTTCATTGGTGGGCGCTTTTCCTGCGCC
>JAUYES010000468.1 GCA_030691225.1 Holophaga sp.
AGTGCCGACTGGACCGAGCCCATCCCCGGTGTGCGCAGCTGGAAGTTCAAGCTCGCACCCAAGGGCCAGAAACGCCTGGATCTGCCCCTCACAGTGCGCGCACCCAAGGAGGGTGTGGTGGAAGGGCTCGACCTGGACTGATGTTCGTCCCATCCCATGCCCTGCGCCCCCGCAGGAAACATTGAGGGAGGCGATAAAAAGAAACCCCCGCCAATATTTTGCGGGGGTTTCTTTTGGTGCAACCGGCGCGACTCGAACGCGCGACCTTTGGCTTCGGAGGCCAACGCTCTATCCAACTGAGCTACGGATGCGAGTGGATCTCTATCATGACTTCGCGGGGCTGGGTTCGCAAGGCGCGCCGGCGGGCCATCCAGAGGTGGGCACCGTAGGCGAGCAGGAAAAGCAGAGCCGAGGGGCCGTGGACCCAGGCGATGGCGGTTCGCCAGCGGAGATCGGCACAGACTTGCAAGGCGTAGCCGCTGAGGACCATGGGCGTCAGGATGAGGGTCAGGGCTAGGCCAGCAGCTTGATCCTTTGCTCCCCTCGCGCTAAAGGCTGGCATGGCATGCCCCTTGACCGCCATGCCCAGGAGGAATAGCAAAACAGGGCCCGTTAGCAGATGGGCGTGCTGAACGAAGCCCTGCCAGGGGTGTGGTTCCAGGCCGAATTCACCTAGGCGTTGCCCGTAGTAGCGCGCCCAGCCATAGATAAGGCCGGTCAGAGCGGTCACAAAGGCCGCTAGGTGCAGGCTCCAGCGTTCCAGGCGGTTCACGGAGTCGCTCCATAAAGCACCCGGTGCAGGGCTAGGCTCCGGCGCGCGGCATCCGTCATCGCATTGGCAGTAAGCGTGGCGCCCGAGAGGGGACGGATGGCTTTTTTCTGGCTGAGTTCGGCGTCGAGTTTTCGCCCTTCAAACTGCTTGATCCAGGCCGCCTTGGCTGTGTATTCCAGCGGCTCCTTGAAGGCCACGACCTCGACACGCTGAATGTGCCCCTCGGCGGAAATCGCAACGAGCACGGTTTCGTTGAGGGTGCGCACGCGGTGGGTATCGAAGAAGCCCACCCCCTTTAGCTTTCCATCGCGTCGAGCCTCGTAGGCCACAACCCAGAGACCGGATAATTCGGTGCCCGCGAGATCCTTAACTTGGCGTCCTTGGGGCTCGGTGAGGAAGTATTCCCGGCGGGTGAGTTGAGCTCCGGGAAAGGCCAGGCTAAGGGCCTCCTGAGCGCTTGGAAAGGCCGCCAGAAGCGGGGCTGCAAGAAAAATCAGAGCCAGGAACTGTTTCATTTTTTCGCGTCTCAAAAATAGTAGCCGAGGGCCAAATTGACTTGGTTCCGCCCCGTATTGGCCTTGTTCTCGAAGCGATTGAAATCGAATTTGATGGCCACTTGGGGGATGGGTTTGTACGCCATGCCTGCGGTGAGGATCGTTTGGTCATTGGCGAGATCGACTACCACGCCAGGCACCACGGATTGTTGGGTATTCAGGCGCTCCCAGCGAAGGTAGGGAATCAGCGCCTGGCGTGAACCAACAAGGGAG
>JAUYES010000481.1 GCA_030691225.1 Holophaga sp.
ATATCTGGCGCGGAAATTTCATTAGGTACCCCCTTTCGCCGATAATGCCTTGGGAGTCATTCATGGATCGTGGAACGCTGATCGGCCTTTTGATGGGACTGGCGCTCTTGGGAGTCGCTATTGGGTTTGGCCCCAATCCCATGATCTTTTTTTACTGGCCCAGCCTGATTGTGGTGTTCGGAGGGATCATTGCCTCCACGCTGATCCGCTTTCCCTGGTCCAACGTGCGGTCGGCTTTTGCTGTGGCTTCGCGGGCTTTCTTTACCCATCCTGCTTCCCACCAGGCCTTGGTGGTGGAACTCGTGGGCCTTAGCCAGCGGGCCAAGCGGGAAGGACTAAAGAGCATGGAAAAACACATGCCCTCGGATCCCTTCCTGGCGCAGGGCCTGCAGATGGTGATCGATCGCCTTGAGCGGGATCACATTCGCGATGTGCTGACCCAAGAAATCCATGCGACGCAGGAGCGACACGGCTTAGGCCAGGAGATCTTCCGCTTCATCGCGGGATCGGCCCCATCGTTTGGCATGGTGGGTACGCTCATCGGCATGGTGCAATTGTTCGCCAGTATCGGCAAGGAAACCGACAAGTTGGCCAGCGCCATGGCGCTCAGTCTGCTCTCGACGCTATGGGGCGCGATCATTGCCTACCTGTTTGCCCTGCCGATCAGCGGCAAGCTGGAGTATCGTTCGAAGGAAGAAGCTCAAATGCGCGCTCTGCAACTGGAAGGCATTATGGGCATCGAGGCTGGCATGAACCCCGGTCAGTTGGAAGAAGCCCTCAATGCCTCGCTTTCGCCGAGCCAGAAGGTTAGGCGCAGCAATCTCGGGGCCTTCAATGGCTAAGATTTCCCTGCGTGGGGTGCGGCGACGGAGCGTGGATTTCGAATCGCTCTGGCTGATTACCTTCGCCGATCTCATGGTGCAGCTCATGGCCTTTTTCGCCGTGGTGTATTCCATGACGGTCCAGGATCAACAAAAACTCGGCGATCTGGCGGCCTCGCTACGAAAAACGTTGGGTGTTCAAACCAAATCAGCAACTCAAGGAGGCGATGTCAACCCAGGCCAGGGCATTTTGCCGGGTACCACGGGTATCGTGCCCGATAAGGCCGCAGACCTGGAAAAGATGCTCAGTGATTTGAAGGGGGTCGATGGTCCCGACGTAGGTACAAAAATGCGCATCGTCACCTTCCGAGGCTCGGTCCTCTTCGAAGAGGGCAGTGCCGCCGTGGATCCTGTCTTCCAGCCCATCCTCGACCGCATTGTGCAATTGGCGGTGGATTACCCCGGCTTCTATCTGGTGTGCGAAGGCCATGCGGCACCCAATGAGAAGGGGCGCGGCGCTAGCGATGCACTGGACATCAGCGGTCAGCGGGCCCAGGCGGTGGTGCGGTACCTGGCCGCGAAGGGTGTCGGCGCGCAATTCATGACGGCCGAGGCCCACGGCGACGCGAATATCGAAGGCAATCCCAGCAGCCCCGAAGGACGAGCCTTGCAGCGGCGGGTGAAGTTCAGGTACCAGAGGGTGGCGGAGCGCTGATACTGCCGATCAAAAGAGATGGGCCGCCAAGACGCCAAGACGCCAAAAAAAGCAAGCGAACACAGATCACTCCCACCTTGCTTCCAGATAATCGCCCCAATCGCCCTGTGGCAGCTCGGTGCCGCGGCGTTCCAGAACCTGTAGGCGATCCTCGGGGAAAACATAGACCCAGGCCGTGAAGCGCTGTCCACCATCAAGGATCACAGGCAGGGTGACGCGCTGGAAGAGTTCTTCCTCCACGCCTTCGAGTTGATCCAGATCCATGAGCGCGGCTTCGAGATCCACTTCATCGTCGTACCCCACGAATTCGCCAGTGACCCAACCGGGCCCCGGTGGTGGGGTTTCAGGCTCGGCAATGGGCACCAGGGCCGGATAGCCTTCCATGGGCAGATGGAAAAGCCGCCCGGCTATCCAAGCGTGGCAGGTTCCCTGGGGCTGGGTGCGCTTCAGCCAAGCGTGGTGGCTGCCACCCTCGCGCAAGGTGCCGTATACGAAAAGACCATCGGCGAGAATGGGGAACCTCCGAGGTATTGCGATTTTCTAGGTCGCAGGTGTTTCTTCCTGTTCCTTCTCATGAATTTCCAGCCCTTCCTGCGTGGGCTGAATGCCTTTTTGGCCGGCCTTCCAGTTGGCGGGACACACCACACCATTTTTCTCGCTGAAGTCGATGGCGTCCAGCACGCGAAGAACCTCGTCGACACTGCGACCGATATCGTTGTGGTTGATGGTGCAGTGCTTTAGGACTCCCTTGCTATTAATAATGAAAAGACCCCGCATGGCCTGGCCGGTTTCCTCCATCAGCACACCGTAGTCGGCGGAGACTTCCTTCTTGGCATCGCTAAGCAGGGGGAAGGCTATTCCCGCAATGCCACCCTGCTTCCGGGGCACCCGGCCCCAGGCATGGTGGCTATAGATGGAATCTACACTGATGCCCAACACCACCGTATCCCGTTTCCCAAAAGCATCCATGGAATCGGAAAAGGCCCGGATTTCCGTGGGGCAGACGAAAGTGAAGT
>JAUYES010000493.1 GCA_030691225.1 Holophaga sp.
GCGTTTGCGCAGGCGGGCCAGGGCGGGTTCCAGGTGATCTAGCTTTTCGGTGCGGGGCTCGGGGAAAAGGCCCCGGGGGCGGCCCAGGCCCCAGGCGATGCGCAGTTCCACTTGGCGCACCAGGATGCGGCGGGTGGATTCTGCGCGGAAGGCGCTCTCCATGGTGCGGGCGAGGTTGAGGGGCGGTTCCACCAGGGCCGTTTCCGGGGCCCGCCAGAAGTGACTTTCGCCGTCCACATCCCACCAGCGCAGGGACAAGGTGCGGGGGCTGCGGGGATCCGCCCAGAGGCGGTTCAGGGTCCAGGCGGCCAGTTCGATTTCTTCGGGTAGGCGTGGGGGTTCCTGGCGCCAGCTATGGCGGGACGTGCCGGGGCGCTCCGTGAGCAGGGGCAGCTTGACCCGATCCTCGCCCCGTACCTGGCTGCGCAGCTTGGGGGCCAGGGCCGGGGGCACCAGCTCTTGCCAGGTGGGCAAGGGAAGGGGTTGCGCATCCCCGAAGGAGAGCAGGCCCAGGCGTCGGAAGCGGGCTTGAAGTCGTGGGGCCAGATCCGGCAGGTTCTTCAGGGGTTGGGGTGCCAGGAAACCTGATTCGCCACCATCCGCGACCTGTTCCAGTTCATGTTCCAGATGGGCTGCGAAGTGGGCGGCGGTGGCACTCTCGGAAAGCCCGCCATGGCTGAGCCAGCCGTGGGAACCCTGGAGCTCGCGGCGGATGCGCCATGCTGCATCTCGGGGCGGGCCATAGAGGCCTTCCGTGCCGTGCAGTTCCACCATGGCCTCGCCCATGCGCCCCAATTGGCCTTGGGGAGTCCAGCGCACGAGAAAATCCCCCAAATGAGCGTGGGCCTCCCACCAGGTTTGGGGCGCGGGATCCAGCACCCGCAGGCCTGGCAGGCGCCGCAGGGCCTGATCCATGGGCTCCCCGGCCCGCACACCCTCGGCTTTCGCCAAGCGATTCACGAACCAAAGGGTAGGCGTGCGCGGTTGCTCGGGATTGAGGAAGGCCAAAGGCCGACCCTCCAGACCGCCCTCCCGCCCGCAGGCCAACTGGAAAGGCAGTTCGGGAACCCACATTGCCAACACTGGACACCTCTTCTCGGAGTATCAAGTATGGCGAAAAAAACACGAAAATCAAGATGCAGGATTTAGCCCAGCATCTTGTGCGGCAAGCTCTCAATTCTTCCTGCCGGTGACACCAGCACATAGTTGAGCTTGCGCTGGAGTTCCCGGATGGTGTTGGCGCCGGCGTAGGTGAGGCCGGAGCGCAGGCCGCCGATGATATCGGCCAGGATCTCCTCTTCGTCTTCCCGGTAGGGCACCTTGGTGGCCACGCCTTCGGCGGTCTTCCAGCCGGTGAGGCCGCCCAGGTGATCGTCGGCCACTTCCTTGCTGGCCATGCCGCGGTAGACCTTGTGGGTGGGATTGCCGTTGGCATCCCGCAAGGGCTCGCCGGGCGTGGGGCGGGTGCCCGCGAGCATGCCGCCCACCATCACGAAATCCGCACCGAAGGCCAGGGCCTTCACGATATCGCCGGGGGTTCGAATGCCGCCGTCGGCCACGATGGAGCGATCCGCCCGGGCGCATTCCTGGATGGCCGTGAGCTGAGGCACGCCGAAGCCGGTCTTGATGCGGGTGGTGCAAACGCTGCCCGGGCCGATGCCCACTTTGACGATATCGGCATGCACCGAGGCTAGGTAATCGGCACCGGCATAGGTGGCCACGTTGCCCGCCATGATGCATTCGTTGGGCAGCATCTGGCGCATGCGCTTGATCATCTTGCCCACGTACTTCGCATGGCCATGGGCCACATCCACGCAGAAATACTGGGCGCCCGCATCGCGGAGGGCTTGCACGCGCTCCATCTCAGCCTCGGCGGTGCCCACGGAGACAAAGGTTGCGAAGTGACAACGCTTGAACATGGCCACGTTTTCTTCGATGGAGGAAAACCGATGCAGCACGCCGATGCCACCGCGTTCGCCCACGAAATCCGCCATGGCGTCTTCGGTGACGGTGTCCATGTTGGCGGTCATGATGGGCAGGCCCAGCGTGAGCTTGCCGCTCTTGTCGGTCATGCCGATTTCCACGATTCGCCGCGATTCATGGTGATTGTAGGCGGGAATCAGAAGGACATCGTCAAAGGTGATGGCGGTTTCGGGCATGGGAATCTCCGGTTCAGGATACGGTGAGGCTGCGGGGGTGCATACGGTCGTACAGTGCCCGCAGACGAGCTTGATGCACATGGGTATAGATCTGGGTGGTGGAAATATCGGCGTGGCCCAGCATGGCCTGAACGGCGCGCAGATCGGCCCCGTGATCCAGAAGATGGGTGGCGAAGGCGTGGCGAAGTACATGAGGGCTCACGCTTTCCCGGCGAATATCGACTTTGGCGGCATAGGTTTTTAGCAGCCGCCAGAGATGCTGCCGGGTAAGGGGTTCGCCCCGGCGCCCCACAAAAAGCGCATCGGTGTGGGGTTTGAACCCCGAGCGAAGCTGAAGCCAAGCGCGCATCCAGTGTTCGGCACCTTGCCCAAAGGGGATGAGACGATCCTTTCGCCCCTTGCCCATGACCTTGAGAAAGCCCTCATCCAGAAAAATGGCCAGCGCGGGAATGGTGGCAAGTTCTGTAACGCGGAGACCCGAGGCGTAGAGCAGTTCCATCCAGGCTCGATCCCGCACACCCAAGGGTGTGGCCGTATCGGGGGCCGAGAGCAGGGCTTCGATCTGGCTTTCGGTGAGCGTTCTGGGCAGGATCCGGGGTGGGCGGGGGGGTCGCACCACGGCCTCGGGTCCGGTGGCACC
>JAUYES010000497.1 GCA_030691225.1 Holophaga sp.
GCGGCGGATTTCGATCAGGGGTGACCAGCGCAGGGCTTGGCGGGCGGGCAGGGGCGTCAAGGAGCCCAGTCCGCCCCCGCGAGCCAAGCGCAGAAACACGGTCTCCGTGTGATCGTCCAGCGTGTGGCCCGTCGCGATGCAATCGGCCTCGATGGAGGTGGCCTCGGCCTTCAGCCATTCCCAGCGCAGTTCTCGGGCGGCGGTTTCGATACCAATGCGCTGCTCGCTAGCATGGCTCTGCACGTCCAGGTGTGCTTCTGCCAGATCCAAGTCGAGGTAGCGGCAAAGCTCCCGCACGAAGGCGGCATCTTCCTGGGCCTCGGATCGCAAGCCGTGATCCGCATGGGCCACCACCAATTCCAAGCCGAGGCTCTTGCGGATGGCCCAGAGAAATACCAGCAGAGCCGTGGAATCACCACCCCCGGAACAGGCCACCAGAACACGCGCATGGCTTAGGCCATCCTTGCGGCGGCGGATGCTGTCCAGGATGCTGGCCTCGAAGCGGTTCATCGGATCTCCGCTTTTAGGCTAGCTCAATTACTGGGCATGGGTTCAGCCTCTTGTGGTTCAGTCCTTTCTGCTTTTGACCGCAGGATGTGGGGTGTTAGCGCATTACGGACGCACTGGGGGTGCCGTGCATGCCGGTGGCGCTGCGACCTACGACTCGCAAGTGCAAGGTGCCTTCCGCTGGAATCGTGTAGCTATTCTGGCTGGCGGGCAGGATACCGCTCACGCACTGCCAGTCATCCGCTTGGCCTGTAAAGGACCGCCACACGGTGAAGCCCGCATTATCCGCACCGGGCTTCCACGTCAGGGTTGTGCCAGCCACGGAGACACCCGTGGGCGCACCAGGGATGTTTTCTCCCGGCACCAACACATCCAGGAAGCCTCGGGGTTCACTGACGTTGCCAGTGGCATCCACCGAGCGCAGGGTATAGCGCAGGTAGCCTGCGTTGGGCTGAGGATCCACCCACGCGCGGCCGGTAACCGGCGCGGGTGTCAGGCGCACGGCCGGACCCGAGGCAGCACCGGGCTTGGCTTCACCATCCACCAGGGTGTGCGTCATTGGCTGACGATCGATGAACGTACCCGCCAGATCCTTGGCGGCATCCTGGGTCCAACCCAGGGCCACCTGCAGAGTATTGACACCGGCTTCCTGAAGATCCAGGGAACCAGGTGCGGCACTGGGAGGTGCCACGATATCCGGCAAGCGCACCTCGATGGGTTCGCTCACAGGCCCTTCGACTAGATGCCCGAATTCCCTGGTGAAAGCCTGAATGCGGAAGTAGAAGGTAGCCCCGCCGTACTGGGCGACCTCCGCGGGAAAGCTGACCACGAAACGCTCGGTGGTGACGGGCACATCGTTGACGCGAGTGAAGGTGCCCGGACCACCCTTGATTGTGAAACTGGCCCGGTGCTCCTTGCGTCCTTCGGAGAGAATCAAACCGGAATCGCGGTGGGCCACCATGCCTCGAGAAGCAGTGGCATGGAGGCTTGGCGTGGCCAGCACCATGCCGACGACGGGTGTTTCAGTCACGACTTTGGCTGAAACGACAGGGGCCGCTGCGCGGGGGGGCGCCGCCGCCATGGCTGCGGCACCCGTAACCAGCATGGGTTTGGCCGTTTGGAGGTTTTGAAAAGCCTTGAAGCCGGATTGAAAGGCCACCGAGGGGCGCAGGGCGGAAACGAGCTCCATCTTTTGCGGGGCCTGCTGAATCACATATTCCATGGGGAACCCCTGCACGGGTTTTGCCCACTCCAACGCCACATGGATTTCCTTGGCCGCCTGGGGAGCCAAGAGCATGGGGTTGAAACTGCGGGAGATCACCTTGAACACCGGTTTCACATGCAAAGCGGCCTGGGCGGCGGAAATATCCATCGCGGGGGTGGCCAGCAACGCTTTGCTGAAGTTGGCCTTGATGGCGGTCGAAGCCACTAGGCCAGTCTTGGCCTTGGGCGCTGCCACGGCCTTGGGGGCGCGGAAGGTCGTCACCGTTGGCTCGGTGGCCCGGGTGAGTTGCAGGGGAGTCTTGGCGGCCCGAAGGCTGCCCGAGGCCAGCACTCGGTCCAGAGGCCGGATATGGCGTCGGATTTGTACTGATGGCGCGAGATCCTTGGCCACCGCACCCGTGAATTGCGGTACCGCAAGGCGGCCTGGCAGGCTGCTATCGCGCACTTCCACTCGGCCTTCGGGCGAGCGGGAGCTGACGTTGCCGAGCTTATCCACCGAAGCAATGGCGTAGCGGTAGAACTGCCCGGGCTGCAAGTCCGAATCGGTCCATTCCGCCGCCACGGTATCCGCAACTTTCATGAAGGCCCCGGTGCCCATGGCCCGATGTACTTCATAGCCCTTGAGGTCGCCCTCCGGCGAGGGGGTCCAGGCCAGTTGCGCGGGGGGGACCGTGCCATCGAGGTTTGAGCGGATTTCCACCGCCTGGGCCAGCTTCCGCATGGCACCTACGGGAACTGTGGCGCCAATTCGCGAGAGGCGCTCCCGCTTGGCATCGCCCAAACTCAGACTGCTGGCGGTGGTTCCCAAGGCTGGGGTTGCCCCTGCGGGTGATAGGGCCTTGGCGGAAGTGCCCAGGGCCAGGGAGGGCATCGCTTCCTGCACCTGAAAGGGCGTCAAGGGCTGAGCAAGGCGGGGTGACTTCATCATCACCGCCTGATCGAGGGCCACCAGCCGAGCGTCCTTAAGTCGCACCGCCTGGGCCCCGTGAAGCTCGACCAGCGCGGACTTCGCGGGTTTCAGCATAGGCTGGCCCGGCACCTGGGGCGCTTCGAGATCCTTGGGAATCCCGGGCACCACGGGCGCGGTATCCATGGGCTGAGCCTGACCGGCGATATCCACCGCCGTGACTTTGTAGTAGTAAGTCTTCTCGTTGACGAGAGCATTCCCAGCGGTACGGATGCTATCGGTGAAAATGGACTTGGGCGCTTGCATACCACCGGGGCGCAAACGACCGACACTCACCGCATCCTTGATGGCCTTTGAATTGGCGGCACTCAGGGCTGGCAAAGCGCTGGGTTGTTCCATCTGCACCGTGGCTTGGCGATGGGCCTCCTGAATTTTTTGGGAAGTGCGAGCCGTGTCCGGCAAGGGCCGCAGCATGCGGACCATGGCGTTCTGCACGCCGATGGAACGACGGAGCGTGAGCTCCGGATCTTCCAATTCCAACTGCACCTTCTTCACTGGGTCGACATTCAGCTTGTGCCAGGGACCACTGGCGGATTCGGAGCGAAAGACGTCATAGCCACCAATGGCATCCGAAGGGGTTTCATCCCAATTCAACAGAACTTCGCCGTTGCCACTGGCTGCTGTGAGGCTCAAGGGCTGAGGGATGGGCGTGGGTTCCGTGGTGTTGAAGACCTTCGCGCAGACCACCTCGGCGCTACCGCCTTCGGGCAGCGCCACTTGGATCTTGTACCGGTAACGGCCTTTTCCCGGATCATCGGTGTAGGTCAGGCCCAGAATTTCCGCCATCCCCGTGTCCACATCCGCCCGCAGGTGCATGAGCTGAAGATCCGAGCGATTGAGCTTGCCCTGGGCGCGGAGGCTGCGGAACTGCTGCAGGCTCTTGGCGGGAGAGAGATCGCGGCCCCGCGTGGGGCTGCCCTTGGGTGCCAGTTGGGGGAGCTGCACCCGTAACCGGGTGGCGGGATCATGCTGAACATCGCCAAAGGGGTACGCCAGGATCTTTTCTCGATCCTCATCGGGCAGAGCATTCAAACGCTTTTCCGCGGCCTTGCCCTGCAGGAAGCCCAGCGGCTTGCTGCCTGTCAGGTCCTTCCAACCAGAGTCACCCTCCTTTTGACGGAACACGCGAACGCCTTCCGTGGGCATCTCACCGTGATCATTGGCCCAGCGCAGAACGACCGTCCGGTCCTTGCGCACCAACCCCGTAAGGTGGAAGGTGCCCTGGGTCTTGCCGGGCGCCAACAAGAGGGCCTTGAGTTGAGGCTGGAGGTTGAGCATCGGCAACACCACTCGGGGTGGCTCAAGGGCAACCGGAGTGGTTTTTGGGTTGAGTTTTACTTGGGCGGGAAGGCCCGCGGCGACAAGACAGAGAAGGATCGAAGTGGGTCGCATGGAATCCTCGCTCACATATCCAGGCTGGCGCCAACGGAACCGCTGAACAATCCGCCGAGCACACTGTAATGAATGGTCACGGCTCCAGACAGCGTGGGGCTGCCGGGTACCTGGAACGCCAGATTGGCGCCGATGCTGCCGCTAAAAATGGTCACTTTGTAGGTTTTCCAGAAGGTCTCGAATCTCATGCCAAAGGCAGCCCCACCCTCGGCGGCCAGGGTGCCCAGGAAATGCGGGTTCTTATCGGCGTCGATCTCGATGATCAAATCGCCCCGAGCATTGAGCCAAGCGTTGCCCCAGATGATCCCGAAGTTTCCTTCCTTGCTGTAGCCAAAGGCGGCTCCGGCCCCAAGGGTCGCTGCCCCTCCCGCAAAGTCTGCGGTCATGTAGCCCGAGGCGTCCCAGGCATTCTTGACTCGCACCAGGATGGGGGCGTCCTTGGTGCCGATGTGAACGAATTGCTTGTCTGGCGCGAAGTACAGTTGCACTTGCCCCATAGGCCGGAGCAAGCCGCCGTAGAGGTTCAAATCCGCCGTGAGGGTGGCATCGAAGGTGTTGGGGTTGCGGGTGAAACGAATGTCGGCTGTGACTTGGTTATCGCTGGGTTCCTTGTCGCGGCCACAGAACAGCCAGCCCTTGCCCTGGAGCAAAGTGGTGAAGTTCTGGCTGATGAATAGATCCAAACCACCGTGGAAGGTGAACTGATCCGAAGTGCCCACGTCCACCCCGGCCATGATGGCCAACCCCAGGCTGCTGTCGGGCTTGCCTTTGATCTCGGTAGTATTGCGGATTTCATCCGGCAGGAAGTTCTGGGCCAACCCGCCCGCAAGGCCGTAGACCTCCAAGTTGGGGGCCACTGCGATGCCGCCGCCCTCGGTTTGGAAATGCCCAAGCGCATAGAAATAGGGGAAGTAAGAAGCCCCCTGATAACTGCGCCCGAAGCGCATTCCTGCGTCCAGATGGAAGGGCGCATCCCCCATGGCCACATCGAGCTTTCCGGTGCCCAGGAAGAAGGCATCGCTCACCTGATCGTTGGCGGTGGCCACCTGGAAGCCCAGGCTGGCCTTGAGAGAACCCATGGAGGCCACGCTCTGATCGATGTCGAAGAGCTTTTCCAGTTCCAGGGTGCCCTTGCTTTCGTCGTCCTTCTCTGTTGTGAAGAAGATGCGGTTGTAGACGGTGGGCAGAATCGGGTTGACCTCGAAATCACCACCCAGCCCCACGTAGAAGCGGCCATCGCCCATCACGCCATAGCCGCTCTCCCCCAGCCCGAAGGGATAGCCCCACAAGCTCACGTGGGGTCGATCCGCCACGTTCGCCCAACGGGAACCCTTGAAGTCTAGGGTGAGTGGCTCGTGGCTCCCCTCGATGCCGCCGCCGCTGGCTTCCAGCACCAGGTGATCAAAGGGTACGGAAGGCAGCGCCGCACCGGCCACGGCAAAATCAAAGCGGCCCGTAAAATCCAGGTTGGTGGGATTCAGCAATGCCGAATCCAGCACCATGGTCACGCCGATGAGCCGAGTCTTGAGGCCCATGGGACCGCTGGGGGTCTGGGTATCGATCTCGATCTGCTCAGCGCCATTTTGGGTGAGATGAAAGCTGCAGGGTGGTTTGAAATCCTTCAGCAGCGGATCCGCGTTGAGGTCAAGGTGCCCCTTCACAATCGGGCCGTGAATGAGGGAACCCTCGATGAAGTTCAGTTCGAAGGGCTCCAGCTTGACCGGCGCGATGTGCAGATTCACCAGCTTGTTCAAGTCCACGGCCACGGCGCCGCCGAAGGTGCCATTGCCTTCGAAGCGCCCGGCCTGGGCACTGGCCAGCACCGGAACACGCTCCCAGGTCGGCGTGTAGGTGAAGATCTCGCCCGGCAGCGCCAAGGCGTAATTCGGAAGGTAGATTCCCATCCAGGAATCGGGCAGGCCTTCAGGCGAATTCGAGGGGCTGAAGTCGCACACCGTGCCCCCAAAGGGTTTGTGCACGCGATAAGCCCCGGCTTCTGCAGGCTTGTTGAGAGGACCTGCCCCAACGTAGAGACCATCCGCTAGGGATGCGGGGGCATCCGCAAAGGAAATCTTGTAAGTAAAATTGGGCCCCCAGACCAGGGAACCCGTGAGCTTCGTGCCATCACTTACCAGCAGGCCCTTCTCCACCCGCACCGAGCCCTTTTGCAGATCCACGTGATAGGCGGTAAGCCCCGAGGGATGCAGCAAAGCGGCAGGCAGTGCGAAGGTGCCGGAATAACCCTGCCAGGCGACTTCCAAGAGCACGGTCTTCCGAGTGCGCGCAGCCAGCCGAAGACTGGAGGCCTGGGGGGGAGCCGGGGCGGGCACCTTGCCTCGCAGATGGCAGGCGATGGCATCGGTGAGGTAGGGCTGATCCGTGGCGCCAACTCGGCAGAAAACCTCGAGGGGCAATTGGAGGCGCGTGGGCCCACCCAGGATGGGCGTGCCGCGCTCGAAGCCAAAGGTCATGGCCTGCACGAGCCAGGTCTGACCCTTATGCAGCAGCGGCAGATTGCTGGCCACCGAGCCAATGGCACCGGTGCCTCCAAGCAGTGCGCTATCGAAGGTGACAGCGCCACCATCCAGCTTCAGCTCCGCGCCGGTAACGGCATGGCGCACCGGCGGATCGATCACAACCTCGAGGTTCCCCTTCAGCTTCACATTGGTAGCGGTGAAGGTGACCTCGCCAGCCAGCAAGGTTGCCTCGAAGGGCCCTTCTGCCAGAGGCAGATCGCCGGGGCTTAGGGTGCCCGTAAGGCCTTGGGGTGTGAGATTCAGGGGCGCCAGATTGAGTTTCAGGCCTCCCAGGGTCGCGGTGCCTTCCAGGCGACTGCCCTTGTCGGAGAGGGTCACCCGGCTCACCTGGCAACTCCAGCCATGGAGGTCGCCGGAGACATCCTTCAGCGTTTCGTCCAGGGTGCCTTCCGCCCTCGTGCCCTTCAGCACGAGGCCCTTGAAGGTCAGCTTGCGAGGCCCGAGGGGCGCGGGCAATTCAAAGAGCGCCTCGCCGCTGAAGGCTTCGGCCGTGGCATCGCCATCGGGCTCGACTCGCAGCGCCTTGAACCCGCCGAGGTAAAAGAA
>JAUYES010000504.1 GCA_030691225.1 Holophaga sp.
TTTTGACAATATTTCGGTAGGAATGCCGGTGCCGGTATCTTTGACCGAAAGCATGATTTCGCCCTCTGGTCCCATGTGCGTACTGATCCAGAGGCGCCCTCCATCAGGCATCGCATCCCGGGCATTGACCGCCAGATTCATCAGCACCTGTTCAAGGCCCACGGGATCGCCTTTGACTTGGTTCAGGTCTGGAGCCAATTCAAGATCCAGGCGGATTCGTCCTCCCAACAGTCGTTCTAAAAGAGCCCCGGTTTGCCGCACTAATTCGTTAAGATCGACGGCCTTGAGATCGGGATGAGTCTGATGGGAAAAGCCAAGCAGGGCCTTGATCATTTGAGCGCAGCGGTGGGCGGCATCCTCGGCCTTTTCAATGCGCTTGGCCGCTGGGTGGTCTGCAGCTAGGAATTCGCGTCCTAGATTGAGTTGGCCAACGATGGCAGCCAATTGGTTGTTTACATCATGGGCGATACCGCCAGTGAGAGTCCCGATGGTTTCCAATCGTTGACTATGCTGAAGTTTAAGCTGAAGTTGGGAGTCCTTTTCGAGAGCCTCCCCGGCGCGCTGTAAGGCATCGCCTAGGGTGGCGAATTCCGCAATTCGAGTGGGCACCTGATCGGGCAGTGATCCCTCGCCAAGGCCATGGGCCGCTTTCGCCAAGGCCTCTAACGGGGCACTAAAGCGGTTCGCAAGCCGTCGAGCGCGCAAGACCCCAAACAGGCAGACCAGTAGGCCAGAAAACAAGAGAACGGTGGCCACCCATCGGCTGGCACCGAGAAAATCCTTATTGGGGATAGCCAGACTTAAATACCACTGGACCCCTTTAGCATCGAGAGGCATGACCATGCACGTGAAATCAACACCTTGATGACGCAAGTGGATTGGGCGAGGTGGGCGGACAGCGTCCTCCCATTGCTGTAGCAGTGAGTGGAATTGAGGCAGGAAATCCGGGCCCACTGAGCGCAAAAAAAATGTGGATTGCTGGCCCTCCAGTGAAGCACTAAAGGTTTTCGGAAGAACCAAGGCTCTTCCTTTTTCATCCGTTACTAAGGCTTGGCTGTTGGGGGTGGGTTGCGCGGCCCAGGTGCGAGCACTGAGGGATTGGAGAAAGATATCAGCGCAGATGGCGCCTTGAAACTTACCTTCTTTGTCTCGGAGGGGATAGATGTAGCTGATGCCCTGGGTGGGCAGATTTGCAAATCGATAAGCACTTACCCACCTGGGTCCATCTGAAGAAAGCGCTTCCACATACCATGGGCGTCGAAAGATGCGATAGGGCGTTGGTTCCCAGGAGGCGGTAAGGACGGGCGCATTGTTTCGAAAAAAATAGCGCTTAAGGGCGCTGTCCTGCCGAGCATCCAACTGGTAGGCATTCAGGCCATTGGCTTCACGAAGACAGGAGAGTCCCCAACCGTCAGTGGTCACAATGACCAGATTCGCAATTTCAGGGGATTCCATCATCAAGGGACGGAGTTGGCCCTCGGTCGATTCGCCATCTTTAGTGTTCAGTCTGCCCTCGGCCCACCAACGGGCCGCTGTGTGGGCAACCCGCTCGACATTGCCGAGATCCGTGCGTATATCGCCAGCCAATCGAGCGAGGCTTTCCCGTGAGCGTGCTTCGATTTGCTCATCCAAAATACGCCGGGTGCCAAGCCAAGCGAAGAGCACTGAAACTGCGACCACCAGGCCCATCATGGCGAGGAGTTCGCGCAGCAGGAGCTTTCGGATGGGCTTCAAGGTCGACCTAGATGCTTGCTTTGAGTGTGTCGAGCGCGTCGATTATGCCGGAAGGCCGGGTGCCGCCACCCTGGGCTAAATCCTTTTTTCCACCGCCACGGCCATCGATATGGGGAGCCATGGCCTTCAGCAAAGCCCCGGCATCGGCCTTGTCGGCGAGTTCGGGGGCCACCGAGACGAGGAGGGATATTTTGTCTTCGGCCACAGTGGAGGCGAGCGCGATGACGGCGCAACGGTGGCGGGTGCGCACCTGGTCCATCAACTCCCGAAGCGCAGAGGTGTCCAGTCCTTCGATAGATACCGTCACGACAGTGATGCCGTTGATCTGCTCAACCGTCTCGTTGGAGCCGCCGCCTGCTGCTGCCTTCAGTTTGGTTTCCTTGAGTTCGCGTTCGAGCAACTGAATGCGGTGGTCTTTGGCCGTGAGGACAGCGGAAAGGGACTCTCGGGCGGTGTTAGCTTGTCGGGAAAGACTGCCGATCATGGCTTCGTCTTCCTGAAGGCGTTCGAGGGCGGCCATGCCCGCGACGGCTTCTAATCGCCGAATGCCTGAAGCTACCGCGCCTTCGGAAATGATCTTGATGGCGCCAATCTGACCCGTATTTGCGACATGGGTGCCACCGCAGAGTTCCACCGAGAATCCCGGCACCGACATGACGCGCACGGTTTCGCCGTATTTCTCGCCGAAAAGGGCCATGGCACCCGAGGTGAGGGCTTCGTCGATGGGCATCTCACGCAAATCCGTGGGGGTGGCTTTCAAAACCTGTTCGTTGGCCAGCCGCTCGATTTCGAGCATCTGGTCCGGTTCGATCGGTGCGAAATGTGAAAAATCGAAGCGTAAGCGATCGGCATCCACAGCACTACCGGCCTGTTTTACATGGGTGCCCAACACTTCCCGCAAGGCTGCATGCAGCAGATGGGTAGCCGTATGGTGAGCTCGAATGCGGCCCCGACGATCGAAGTCGATCTCGGCTTTGAGCGCCATGCCAACGGAAATCTCACTGGTCAGATCTTGGACGAAATGCACATTGCGCTTGGGGGCCAAGGCCTTGCAATCCGCCACACGGGCAGAGCCCCGGTGGCCACCCTCGAATTCCCATCGGAATTCACCGGTATCACCAATTTGTCCGCCGCTTTCCGCGTAGAAGGGAGTGCAATCCAACACCACGAAACCGTTCCCCGAAAGGGTCTGAACTTTGCGTTTCTCCGCGTCGAAAAGGGCGAGCACCTTGGCGTCTGCCTCTGCATTCTCATAGCCCACAAAAAGCGTGGCGGGAAGATCAGTAAGTGCCGCGAAATCGCCTTGAAGGCGCACATCGTGGGTCTTCATGGCGGCACGGCTCTTGGCTTTTTGTTCGGCCAGTTCCTTCTGGAAACCCTCCAGGTCGGCCTTTACACCCCTTTCCTTGCACCAATCTTCGACCAAATCCACGGGGAAGCCGAAGGTGTCGTAGAGCTTGAAAATTTCGGATCCTGGCAGGGCGCCGGAGGCGATATCACAACCCTCCAACTGCTTGAGGCCCATGGTCAGCGTGAGGCTGAACTGGGATTCTTCGCGGGATAGAACCTTCTGGATGCGACCCATTTCCAGGCCGAGCTCAGGGTAGGCATCACCCATGGCCTGGAACACCGTGGGGGCGAGAGCCGCAAAGAACGTTCCTTCGATACCCAACTTTTTACCGAAGCGCAGGGCCCGGCGAACGATTTTGCGCAGCACGTAGCCGCGGCCTTCATTGGAGGGGACCACGCCATCGAAGACCATGAAGACCGCTGCGCGAATATGATCAGCCACGACCTGCGAGGCGGTGCGGTTGGTGTGGATGGTGCGTTCGCCCAAGGAAACGCGAGCGACCTTCCAGATGCCTTCAAAAATGGGTTCGAAGAGATCGATTTCGTAGTTGGTTTCTTTGCCCTGGAGAATCGAGGCGGTGCGCTCCAAGCCCATGCCGGTATCGATGCTGGGTTTGGGCAGGGGGCTCAATCCGCCCTTGCCGTCTTGCTCGTACTGCATGAAGACGAGGTTCCAGATTTCCATGATGTCGTCGCCATCCCCGTTGACCAATTCGGGGCGGTTACCCGCGAGATCCTTGGGCCGGTAATAGTGCATCTCTGAACAAGGTCCACATGGCCCGGTGTCGCCCATCTGCCAGAAATTATCTTTTTTCCCAAAGCGCAGGATTCGATCAGCGGGAACGCCGACAGCCTTCCAGAGTTCCTCGGCTTC
>JAUYES010000521.1 GCA_030691225.1 Holophaga sp.
GTTTCAGTCGCCCCTTAAAGCTATCGGTGTCGGGGCCAAAGAGTCGCTGGACCGCGGGAGCGATGATGCGTTTGCGCTCTTCTAGGGAGATTCCCGACGATTTTTCTGAATGTTCTTTCACCAAAATTGACTCCAGCATTATTTGTTTGCACCGACAGTCAGGATATAGCCCGCGATGATGGCGCCCATATCCTTCGGAATGCTGCGGTCTGTGGAACCGGCCGTCCAAGATGCGCCCCAGGCGTTGTTTTCGGTGGTGAGCAACTGCTCGCGCTCGACCTTACCGGTAACCGCATCCACCAGAGTCACCTTGGCATGCACAAAGGAATTCCCAGCCATGGCACCTACCCAGAAACGAGCGGCGCCGCTGGTGATTCGAAGTTCGGTGATGTCGACTCTGACCAAGAGTGTTGTGTCGTCATATTGCTTGCCGGCGGTTGCCATTTCGGTTTTCTCAAAACCCTTGCGTTGAATCAGTACCGCAAGGGCATTGGTCTGGCAGTCCGTCACGGCATAGGCATAGTCCTTCGTGATTTCACTTTTGGCCGTGAAATTTTCGATAACCAGGGAGGTATAGGTTTTGGGAAGGGGTGTGCCATCTACGCCTTTCGGTAGAAAGACCTTGGAGCCCCCACCTGCGGCGGCACCACCTGGTGCTTTTGCGAGCACCTCGAGCACATTGGAAAAATTGTATTGGCGGGCATAATCAGCGGCCGTGTTGCCGGTTTCATCAGCTAGATCCAACTTGGCCTTCTTGTTCACTAGAGCTGCCGCTTGGTCATCCAGGCCGTAATAGCTGGCGATGATCAGCGCTGTCGCTCCCTTGGCCAGGGAGGCGTAGGCCCTGGTGGCCTGGTTATTGGGATCGGCCCCCTTTTCGAGCAGTAGTTCCGTGACCGGTAGATGGCGGTAATAGGTTGCCCACATAAGCGGAGTCCAGCCGTTCTTGTCGGCCTCATTGATGTTTTCGCCCGCTGCTAGTAAATCTTTCACTTTTTCGAGTTTGCCTTTGGTGGAGGCCTTGATCAGATCGGGGCCTGCATGCAGAGAGAAGGCTGCAGACAGCGTCCATGCGATGGCAAAGAGTCGAGTGCGGTTCATGTTCATTCTCCTAAATAAAGGCCCCAAGGATCTCAGTGATGGCTATGGGTGTTCTGGACAAGCCTCATGGATTGATGCGGAAACTATGGTCGTTTCCTTTCGGAATATCAACTATGGGTCAACACACGCCAATGGGCCCAAAACCGTTCCCCATCCTCTTGCCACGGTGTTGGCGTCCAGACTTCACCCAGCAGCACATGGGTCCATGAACGCCGACGCGAGAGGGCTGGCAGCAGGCGTTCGGCAACTCCCGAAGCGGTGTGGGTGAGGGTTGTTACATGGTCCAGCCCAGGGAATAGCGATTTGGCATGAACTCCTGCCATGGCGGGTTGGCTGGCGATGAACTGGAAGGGCATGGGCAGCTCACGGGCCTCCATGATTTCGGCTAGGCAGGCGGTGTTCTCGGTGCCGGTCAGTGTGCGACTGGTCCAGATGAGGGCCAGGGAAGGGGCCTCGGGCTCCAGTGGTAATTTTCGCCAACAGGCCAAGGCGCTAGCCAGGGTGAACTCCGCGCTGATTCCTGCTCGTCGCAGGGCGGTACCGAATTGGCCGCGGGCAAAGGCCTGGACCTTCTCGCGGGGTAGATCCACGGAAAGCTCAGCCTGGGGCGTCCACAGGGGCATTGCTGGCATCGCTGTCATCCCTGTCATCGGCGCTCCACAACCCAGGAGGCCAGACCGCCGCCGAAGCCCTGAATGTTGAAGAGCACGGGGCCCGACTTCCAGGCAATAGGGGCGCGATTGGGTGCAGCGTTCAGCTCGGGATCGGCCAGGGCGAAGCCCGCCGTGGCGGGTAGAAAGTCGTGACTGCCGCACTGGAGCAGGGCCACCATTTCCGCGAGGCCCGAGGCCCCTAGGGTATGTCCCAGCGAAGCCTTTACGGAGAGCAGGGGTGGCAGATCGTTTCCGAAAACGGTTTTTAAGGCTCTGACTTCCACGGCGTCGGCGCTCGGAGAACCCGAGGCCTGGAGCTTGATGGCACGGAGTTCTTTGGGGTTGGTGGCTGCGTATTCCAGGGCTTGCTGCATGACCGCCGCTACGGTGGAACCATCGGGCGCGTGGCCGGTGGCACTGGTTGCATCGAGAGCCAAGGCCGGAGGGTGGATGCGCCAGCCGGAGGGTTGGGCGCTCAAGCGCACGGCGGCGATGGCCTCGCCTAGCATCAGGCCGTTGCGTTCTAGATCCAGTGGGCGAGCGGCCGAGGGTGAAAGCAATTGAAGGGCGGCGAAACCCGCCGGTGTTATGCGGTTGCAGATTTCCACACCGATGACCAAGGCCTCTTCCACTGCGCCCGTTTCGATGAGTCCCACCGCGGCGTCTAAGGCGTGCACGGCCGAGGTGCAGGCGCTGGAAAAGGACCAACCTCGGTTCGCAATGCCCCAATGACTTCGAATGGATTCATCCAGAGAATCAGTGGGCAAGAGCTGTTGGGGGGGCCAAGGGCCTTCCTCGACGAGCCCGATCATCAAGCTCGAACTGCCCAGCAGCAGCGGGGCATCTGTGGGCATGCTCTCCAGGACTAGGTCGCTAGCAACGGCACGAAGGCCTTCTTTTAATCGGTTGTGAAAGGATTTCGAAGGTTCCGTGGCAAAGCCATACGGGAAAGTCTGTCCCAAGATGTCCAGGCGACCGATTGCGGCTTGGCCGCACATGAGCGTGTCTCTCACGACCTTTGGTGTGCCGCCTGCGGCGCACCAAAGCCCGCTATGGGTGATGAAGGCTGGGCGCATCAGTGGGCGGCGAGATGCGTTTCCAGCACCTGGGCCATGTTGCCTACGCTGGACAGTATGCGGCGCGTTTCTTTGCTATCGGTCAGGCGCAGGCCGTAGCGTTTTTGGATGGCCATGGAGAGCTGAAGGGCATCCAGGGAATCCAGGGCCAGGCGGGCATCCGGGCCGAACAGGAGTTCCTCGTTGGTGATGGAGCCCGGTTCCACGGGGCGTTCACAGCTCTCGACGATCAACTGTTTCAACTCCACGGCCAGGGCTTCAAGGCTTTTCATGATCAGATCCTTCGTCGTCGGGCGAGCCACGTGGCCAAGGTGAGGGCAATGCCGGCAAAGAGCAGTAATCGAGTTGCGCTCGGCAACAGGCCCGTCCAGCCTCCGCCGCGCAACATCACGGCGTGGAAGGCGTCCAGCCCCCAGGCCATGGGCGAAAGATTCGTCCAAACGCGCATTTCGGCGGGCATGACGAAGCGGGGCACCATGATGCCGCCGATGGCGCCCATTAGGATATTGCCCACGCCACCGAGCACCGTGGCCTGCTCCGTGGTGCGAACCAGCGTTGCCACCAGCAAGGCCCACGATACAGCGGCCAAGGAAAGGCACAGCGCCACCGCTCCGAGCAGCGGCCAAATGGCCCTGGGAATGGAGAGAGCCTCACCGCCGAAGAGTGGCACCAACCAGACGCCGACGCCGAGCATCAATACCGTTTGAATTAAGTTGACGCCGATGAAGGGTACCAACTTGCCGAGTAGCAGTGAGCCATGGCCGATGCCCAGGCTGCGCTGGCGCTGCAGCGTGCCGTTCTGGCGCTCGGTGATGAAGATCGCCGTAATGGGCATGACCACGAAGAACATGCCGAAGATCATCCAGGCCGGAACATTCTGCTGCACGGCGGTGGGTGGTGCGGCAACATCGGCTCGTCCCAGGCTTTCTTCGGTTACGGTGCCTTGCAGGCTCTGGGGATTGAGCGCCGAAGCAGCAGCCCCGCCGAACATGGGATCCATGGTGCGCAGAAAACTCCGCGCCTTCAGGGTGCCCAGGACTCCAAGCAAATGCTGGCGAAAGGCCGATCGCGCGAGCACGGCCACCGTGGGATCCAGCCGCAGTGTGACGAGGCCTGTCGCGCCAAGCTCATCGGCTAGACGTTGCTCGAAGCCTTTGGGGAACACCACGGCAAAGGGCAGATGACCATTCGTGATGGCAACATGGGCGGCGACTTCCGTGGTGATCTGCGCATCCGGAAAGAAACTCTGAGAAGCCAGCAGCTCCACCGCCTCCCGACTGGCCACGGAATCATCCAGATCCACCACCGCATAACGCAACTGAGGCCCGGTACCACCTGGTTTCAGCGTGTCACGCAAAGCCAGCGACATGATCAAGATGAACACCGCTGGCATCACAAAGAGCGTCGCCAACCCAAAGCGATCCCGAGAAAGGGCCAGCCATTCCTTCCGCCAAAGAGCACTGAGCACGGTTTTATTCATGGCCTTTCGCTTCCAAAGCAGGTTTCTCCTGGCGCCGACGGCGCCCACTCTTTTTCGAAACGAAAAAGATCCTCATTCGTCCCTCAGCGCGTGATGGGTCAACTGCATGAAGACATCGTCCAGGTGCTGCTGGCCCCATGACCACGCATCGAGTTCCACCCCGGCCGCTTGTGCTTCGGCCACCACGGCTGTCACATCCTGCATCTGAACGCCGGGGAGGCGGTACCGTAAGCCCGTCAGAGCCTCACACCCGAATCGTTGGACCCACGCTTCCGCCAAGGCCGTTGGCAGGGCTTGTTTTGTGCGAAGCGAAAAAACCGGCGGAGCGGAAGCCAAAACATCGCCCAAGGTCCCCGCCACCAACACGCGACCTAGATCCAGAATCGCCACGTGGCCACAGATGGTTTCGATTTCCTCCATGTAGTGGCTGGTGTAGATGATGGTGCGGCCTTCCTGTTGAAGA
>JAUYES010000538.1 GCA_030691225.1 Holophaga sp.
CGTGCACAGCACCCAAGCCAATTCCTCGGGGTGGCTCAGCGTCCATCGGACCGATTTCACCTTTGCCAATCCCGCCAATATCGGGCGCTGGGTCTGCTTCGAAATGGAAGTCCAACTCAATAGCCCCGGCTCCGCCAACGGTGCTTACCGGTTGTGGATCGATGACGAATTGAAGGCCGAAAGGATCAATCTCGATCTGCGCGGCGCCCAGACCTATCAGATGAATGAAGCCATGCTGGATTGCTACTGGAATGGCGGCGCGCCCCGCTTACAAAGTCGCTTCTACGACAATTTCGCCATCGCCACCACCCGCATCGGCCTGGATAGCCTCAGCACGTTGACCATCACCGCTCCGAACGGTGGCGAAACATGGCGCCGGGGCGAAACCCGCGCTATCACCTGGACGCCCGGCAGCGTCACAGGCAACGTGGCCATTGAACTGGTGCAAAACGGAACGGCGGTCGGCACCATCGCCGAAAATATCGCGGCAACAGCGGGCACCTTCGCCTGGACCGTGGGCCGCTTGGCGAATGGCACGATCAGCACCGGCACGGGCTGCAGGATTCGCATTCGCGCCGTCAGCAGTGGGATTTCCACTCAGAGCCATCCCTTTTAGAAGGTATCCACGGATGAAAATTTCCCTGAAAGCACTCGGTCTAGCCGCAATAGTGCTGCTGGTGGGGCAATCCGTTTCCGCTAAAGACCTCTTTGTAGCATTGACCGGCAACGACACCGTCACCTACGCCAACAACAGCATCACCTCCCCCTGGGCAACCCCCGCCAAGGCCTGGGCTGAAGCCCGTGCGGGAGACACGGTTTTCTTCAGGGGCGGCACCTACCTGGTCACCGAGACAATTAATACAAAGTACACAGGGCACGATGGTACAGCCACAGCTCCCATAACCTTTACGCACTATGGCAACGAATCTGTGGTGATCGACGGCACGATCCCGAGCGGACCGCTCATTCTTATTGAACGGTCCTATCACCATCTCGTCGGTCTGACGATCCGAGCTCGGATCGGGGGATCTGGCTGGGTGGTCCAAGTTGGTTATGACCTGCCCGTAGCCAACCACGTGAAGATCACGCGCTGCACCCTCGAATTTACAGCCGGAGGCTGGGACAACACGGCCTGTGTTCACCTCTACAACAAAATCGCCAATTTTGCCGAAGTCAGCCATTGCCGGATGAGCGGCAATCAGATTGGCAATGGTGTCATTGCCTTCCGCACCCAAGGTGCCAGGATTTTCAACAATGAGTTCACCAACCTGGGCCACGGTGTGTATTGGAAGCACAGCAATGCCCTGGCCGATGCACCGGAGTTGCAGGTCCAGATCACCAACAACGTCTTTCGCAACCTGCCGGGCAGTGGCGTCTACGGTAACCCCAACCGGGCCTTAATCCAGAACAACCTGATGATCCAGTGTGCCGGCGGCGTTTCCTTCGGAGATGACGGCGGCCCTGGAGACGGCTATGTCGGAGCCGACGAAAACATCATCCGCCACAACACCCTGGTGAATTGCGGCATCGGGTTCACCTACGAAAGCCGCTCTCCGAGCGAGGATCCCAACCGCGGCTGCCTGCGCAATATCATCGAGAACAACGTCGTCATGGGCCCTATGCACCTGCACCCCTATACCGCCCCGCGGGATGCCAGCGGGGTGCCTATTCCCGGCTACGACTACGACACGCACTCGAACTGGAACCTCTACCCCGATCGGCCCGACCTCTTCGTCGAGAACCGCACGAACTACTCCCTGGCCCAGTGGCGAACCTACAACGGGACCGATGCCCAGTCCCTGACGGGGCAGCCCGTCTTTGTCGGCGGTGCCGCCCCCACCACCATTGCCGGTTTCGCCCTGGCTGCGGGTTCCCCGGGTAAGAACGCCGGGTCCGATGGCAAAGACTTGGGCGCTGATGTCTCCCGGGTGGGCATCCAAATCCCGGCCAGCCTGACCATCACCAGCCCCAATGGCGGCGAAGCCTGGCGGCGCGGCGAGACACGACAGATCACGTGGTCCATCACCGGGGCGACCGGCGGGTCGCCCCTACGGATTGAATTTTTATCCGGCGATACCGTTTTAGGTAACATCGCCACGGACGTCGATGCCGCCGCCGGTTCCTTCACCTGGACCGTAGGGCGGCTTGCGGATGGCACCTTCCGCACGGGACCGAACCTGAAGATCCGCATCAGCACGGTGTCGGGGCATCTCGCGGCCGCCAGGGGAATGAGATGAAGCTGATCCTTTGCCTGTCTTTCTGGCTTCAGGCCGCACTGGGCTGTATGGGGGCCCTTGCTACCGAGGCGCGCGCTCCCATCGCGCTCGGAAACGCCTGGCGCTTTTTCGGCGACAGCCAGACCGCAGGGGCCGCAGACGAGTCGAGCGCGCGGTCCCACGCAGTGGCCCTGCGCAACGTGTGGCAGGGCAGCTTCCCTCAGCCGTGGCCCACGGTGACCATCCACGGCGTGGGGGGCTGCTCCCTGGCCATGTCCACCGAGCGCTACGCCAGCTTGAGTGCCGCGGAGAAGCTAGCCACGACGTTCATCCACTTCCAGGAGAGTGGGAACCAGCAGATCGACGGGCAGAGAACGGCTGCTGAATTCGCAGCGACCTTTGAAACGTTTGTCCGCACGGTATCCCAGGGCTCTCCCAACGCCATCATTTCCTATGAAACGGCCTACTCCTTTCAGCGGGAAGCCTCCGCTGGCAGGAACTGGAACCCCTACAACACCACCCTGCGGGAGAAGATCAACGCCCTGAGGGAGCAGGGCTTCGTCGTCCACCTGACGGATACGGATGCAAAGGAGAAGGAGCTGGTGGCTGCACTGGGCTTCAGCACGGTCATCAAGGAC
>JAUYES010000144.1 GCA_030691225.1 Holophaga sp.
CCTTTTATCGCGCAGCGCGGCAGATTCAACCCCATGTGGCGGTGGACTGCCACGAATTCACGCGGGATAACGAGGACTTTCGGAAGGCGGGCTTGGAACGCTGGCCCCTGATCACGCTGGACGGCATGAATCACCCGCTGATTCCTCGCACCTTGCGCAACCTCGCACTGGCGAAGGTGGAGTCGGCCATTCCCCTGCTGAATTCAGCAGGGTTTCCCTTCGCTCCGTACCGCGTGGGTGGGCCACCGCCCGAAGAAGAAACCCGGCCATCAACGCTGGAACCCGATGATGGTCGCAACAGCTTGGGTACGCTTGGCGCCGTGTCTTTTATCATCGAGGCCGCGATTCGCCGTTCCGCACCGGATCCTCAGGCCGATCTGGGCCTTCGGGTCGCCGCGCATTTGAAGCTCTTCGATCACCTGCTGGGCACCCCTTCGAGTCGCGCACAGATCCGAACCGCTGTAGAGCAGGCGCGCCGGGAACCCCTGCCTGCCTTTATTCCCACCAACATGTTCTGGGGCAATGTGCAGGGCAAGGTCTCCACCTTGAAGGTGAACGACCTTGCTGGGGGAAAGGTGGTCACTCTTCCAACGGCCAATGAAATGTCAGACCTTGTGGTTAAAGCCAGTGTGCCAACCCCCAAGGCCTATGTGATTGATGGTCGGGTGGCAGCGACCTTTCGATCCTTGTTGGAACACCACGGGTTGATCTTTCGCGAATTGGCCAACGCCGAAAAGATCAAGACCGAACGCTGTCGCCTCGTGCGTTTGGAGGCGTCCTACGACGAGCTCTATCAGCGCTATGAAAACCGGCAAATCGTAGCCAGAGTTCCTGCCCGTGAAGCGGACTTCTCGGCGGGTTCGCTAGTTGTTTCCCTCGATCAACCCCTTGCGCGCCGGGCAATTCAAGTGCTTGAACCTTGCCTGCTCTATGGCCTTTACAGTCACCCCGAATTCCGTGCTCTGACATTGTCCGACGGAACGCTGCCGGTTCACCGGTTGCCCTAAGACCAAGTGGAGTCTTTATGTTGTTGATAAAAAATGCCGAGATTCTTGCACCGGAGGCCGGTGGTCGATGCGACATCTTGTTGGGTGGCGGCAAGATCCTGCGCATGGAAGCCGATATCCGCATTCCGCGCAAATACTGCGAGGTCATTGACGCGCGCAACTTGATCGCGGTACCTGGGTTTGTCGATGCCCACGTGCACATCATGGGAGGTGGTGGCGAGGGTGGTTTCGCCACCCGCACACCCGACCTGCAATTGACCGATGCCATTCGGGGCGGTGTTACCACAGTGGTGGGCTGCCTGGGGACCGATGGCTACACCCGCACCATGCCAGGCTTGTTGGCCAAGGCCAAAGGTTTGGAGGAAGAAGGCATCAGCACCTTTCTCTATTCGGGCTCCTATGGTGTTCCGGTGCGCACCCTATTCAGCACCATCGAAGAGGATCTGCTGTTCATCGACAAGATTATCGGAGCGGGGGAAGTGGCCATTTCCGATCACCGTTCCAGCCAGCCGACCTTCGAGGCCCTGGCGCAGCTGGCAGGCACCGCGCGGCGCGGTGGCATGCTTTCGGGCAAGGCGGGCATCGTGAACCTGCACTTGGGCGATGGGTTGCGCGGGCTGGAAATCCTGAGGCGAATCCTGAAGGAAACCGAAATTCCCGCGTCTCAGTTCTTGCCCACCCATATCAATCGCAATCCCCATCTGTTTGAAGAAGGCATCGCCTACGCCAAATCCGGCGGCTATGTGGACTTCACCACCTCCACGGTGCAGGCCTACCTGGATGACGGTGAAGTACCCTGCGGTCAGGCGCTGCGTCGAATGTTAGAGGCGGGCGTGGATCCCGGCCACATCACTTTTACATCGGATGGGCAGGGTAGCCTTCCTGATTTCGATGAGCGGGGTCGCCTGCGGGGCATTGCCGTGGGTCGGGTGACCACGCTGTATGCGGCCGTTCGCGAGGCGGTGCTGCAGGAGAAGGTGCCCCTCGAAACGGCCCTGCGGGTGATCACTTCCAATCCCGCTCATATTCTGAAACTGCGCAGCAAGGGGCGATTGGGCGTGGGGCTAGACGCTGATTTGGTGCTGCTCGATCCCAAGGATCTTGAAATCCACACCGTCATCGCCAAGGGCCGTCCCTTGATGAAGGCTCGGAAACCGCTCACCAAGGGCATCTTCGAATAAACTGACGGATGAGGATACGAACATGAAAACAAGCTTTCGCGAGTGGGCGAGATCGCTCAAAATGCCCCACACCCTGGTCATCGTGGGTGGGTTGGTGGGCCTGGTGCTGGTGCTTTCCTGGCTCATTCCTTCGGGCGAGTATTCGCGCATTCCAAAGCAACTGCCCGATGGCCGTGTCATCAAGGTGGCCGTTCAGGATAGTTTTCAGGTGGTTCCCAAGTTCTACCTGGGGCTTCAGCATCTCCTGTTGGCGCCCATTAGCGGCTTCATTGGGGGCGCCAAGCTCATTGCCTTTTTGTTGATCATTGGTGGCAGCTTCAATGTTCTTCAGGAAACCGGTGCCGTGGAATTTGGCATCAAGCGCCTGGTGCGCGCCATCAGCAGCCGTCCCGCCCTGGAGTGGCTGGTGATTCCCTTGTTGATGGTGGTGTTCTCCCTCGCCGGGGCCATCTTTGGCATGGCGGAAGAGACCATCCCCTTCATCGTGATCTTCATCCCCATGGCGCGGGCATTGGGCTACGACAGCCTAGTGGGCATGTGCATTCCATTCCTGGGTTCGGCGGCGGGCTTTGCCTGCGCCTTCGTCAATCCCTTTACCGTGGGCGTTGCCCAGGGCATTGCTGAGGTGCCGCTCTATTCCGGACTGGGTTACCGCATCGGCGCCTGGGTGATTGTCACCTCCGTGGTGATCGCCTACGTCATGATTTACGCGCGCAGGGTCAAAAAGAACCCCGAACTCAGCGTGGTGCGGGATATCGATTTACAGCGCGAGGCCGTGGAGCATCACCCGGATGCTCAGGAAAGTTGGGATTTTCGCCACATCCTAGTGCTGCTGCTCTTCGTGGGCGCCATGGTGCTGCTGGTCTTTGGCGTGATTCGCTACAAGTGGGATATCGATGCCATCGCATCGCTCTTTTTGGGCATGGGTATTCTCATTGGCCTGGGTAGCCGCATGGGGCCG
>JAUYES010000550.1 GCA_030691225.1 Holophaga sp.
GATTTCATTCAGGTCGAAAAGCGCTAGAACGTTTTTCGGATTATCAAACCAGGCTGGCGGTAATCCTGCCGCACGCCCTCAAGGCAGCAGTCGCCAGCATTTGCTGGAATCCGCTGCGGGAAAAGGAAGAGACACATGGCAAAGAAGATTACTGGCTATATCAAGCTGCAGCTCCCCGCTGGTTCGGCCACTCCGGCTCCTCCCGTGGGCCCGGCTCTTGGTCAGCATGGCGTCAACATCATGGAATTCGTAAAGCAATTCAATGCGAAGTCCGTGGGTGCCGTTGAAAAGGGCACGATCGTTCCTGTTGTGATCACCGTCTTCGGTGATCGCAGTTTCAGCTTCATCCTGAAAACGCCTCCAGCGGCGGTCCTAATCAAGAAGAAGCTAGGCTTGGAAAAGGGCAGCGCCACCCCGAACAAACAGAAGGTTGGCAAGCTCACCACACAGCAATTGGAAGAGATCGCCAAGGCAAAGATGCCTGATCTCAATGCCGGAAATCTTGAAGCCGCCATGCGTTCCATCGCTGGATCGGCCCGCTCCATGGGCGTTGAAATTTCCGACTAGCCTGAAAATTCGATTTTTGCGGAGGACCGCGCCGTGCGGAACTCCCGGTAACCGCGACCGTCATCGCGGAAGGTCTTCCGAATAGGAGATAAATATGGCAAAACCTGGCAAGAAATTCCGGGCCGCCGCCTCCAAGATCGAAGATCGCCCCTATGACCTCAATGAGGCCCTCAACACCATCAAGGACGTGGCTTTCGCCAAGTTCGACGAGACGGTTGAAGTCCACATGAGACTAGGTGTTGACCCCCGTCACGCGGACCAGATGGTTCGCGGCACTCTTGTTCTGCCTCACGGCACGGGCAAGACCATGCGGGTGGCCGTCATCGCTCAGGGCGAAAAGATCAAGGATGCGGAGGCCGCTGGTGCGGAGATCGTCGGTGGCGACGATCTCGTTGAACGCATCGCGGGCGGATTCCTGGAGTTCGACGCTCTCGTCGCGACTCCAGACATGATGAAGGGCGTGGGTCGTCTGGGCAAAGTGCTCGGTCCCCGTGGCCTCATGCCAAACCCCAAGACTGGCACTGTGACCTTCGATGTCGTCAAAGCCATCAAGGAAATCAAGGCCGGTAAGGTGGAATACCGCGTCGACAAGACCGGCATCATCCACGCTGGCGTGGGCAAGCTGTCCTTCGGTATCGAAAAGCTGGCGGAAAACGCCAAGGCTCTGATCGATGCTGTGCATAAGGCCAAGCCTGCTGCCGCCAAGGGCAAATACGTCAAGGCCATCCACATGGCTTCGACAATGGGCCCCAGCGTGTCTGTGTCCACCAGTACTGTTGAGAAGTGAGGCAGATCATGGAACGCGAACAGAAGCATCAAGAAGTCGCCCTCTTAAAGGGCACGTTCAGCTCCGCAAAATCGGCGGTGGTGTTGGGCTTCAAGGGGCTGTCCGTCGTTAAGGACACCGCCTTCCGTAAGGGCATCCGTGAAAGCAAGGCACAGTATCGGGTTTCCAAAAACACCCTGCTTCGCCTCGCCGTGAAAGAGACTGCTTTTGAAGTGCTCACTGGGCATTTCAAGGGTTCCACTGCCGTGGCAACCAGCCAGGGCGACATTGTGGCACTTGCAAAGGCTGTCCATACTTTCCTGAAGGACAACCCTGCCGCCTCTTTCAAGGGCGCTATTCTGGATGGGAAGACTGTTACGATTCAGGAATTTCAGGCCATTGCCGAACTTCCGAGCCGCGACATCCTCATCGGCAAGCTGCTTTACCTCATGCAATACCCCATTTCTGGCTTGGCTATTGCCCTTGACCAGATCCGGCAGCAGAAGGAAGGCGCAGCATAACGAAGCTTGGCTTCGTGAATTAGCGTCCCCACCCCCAACCACGAATTTCCAATATCGAGAGGAGAATTCCATGGCTCTCACCGCCGATCAGTTGATCCAAGAAATCGAAACCATGACCGTTCTTGAGCTGGCCACTTTGGTCAAGGCTCTTGAAGAGCGCTTCGGCGTCTCTGCTGCGGCCGTATCTGCCGCTCCCGCTGGTGGCGCTGTCGCCGTCGTCGAAGAGCAGACCGAGTTTGACGTTGAGCTCACCGAAGCCGGTGGCGCCAAGTTGAATGTCATCAAGGCTGTCCGCGAGATCGTAACCGGCCTCGGCTTGAAAGAAGCCAAGGATTTGGTAGACGGCGCTCCCAAGATCGTTAAGGAAGGCGCCACCAAGGAAGAAGCCGCCAAGATCAAGGAAAAGCTCGAAGCAGCCGGCGCCAAGGTCACCATCAAGTAGACCGATTTCGCTGGAAATTGCAAAGTGCGAGGCGCCGGGTGCGCCTTGCGCTTTGCACTTTGCGCTATCGCCGCAAAGTGGTATGCTTATTCCTTACGTCCGGATCGGCGCCCCGGACTTGCAGAACCCAGCCACCACGAAGGGCTTCGGTTGCAACATATCCCCCGCACGTGCAGAACCAAGTCGTTGGGGTCCGCTTCCCTCCTGAGCGAGGGGGGGGTCCACCCTTGGTGCGTTTGCCTTGCATTCGCTGCCGAAGAATCCAATCCCGCGCCTTTCCGGGGAGCCGCTGCGGCGCTTTCCGGCATGATCCTGGAGTGAACCATGAGCGTTCAGCAGAACATATATCGCCAGCGTCATTCGTTCGCGAAGATCCGCTCCTTGGTCCCGATCCCAAATCTGATCGATATTCAGAAGCGTAGCTACGACGAGTTCCTCCAGATGAACCTGCTCCATGGGGAGCGGCAGAATCGAGGGCTACGTACCGTTTTTGATGCCATGTTCCCTGTTCATAACGGGAAGAACCCGGACGGCACGGATGCTGCTCTAGAGGTTGAATTTATTGATTATACGGTAGGTCACTGGGCTTGCAAGTGCGGTAAGAACGAGGGGCTCGCCCATCTCCGTACCACCTGTAAAAGCTGCGGCCATCACATTGTGGCTGAGCACCCTAAGGACCCCAGTGTGGATTGCCCCAAGTGTGGCACCCGCAATAAGAACGAAGCGACCATTTGCGACGTGTGCAATGAGCCCGTGGGGCTCCACGCCAAGATGAGTCTCGAAGAATGCATGGAGCGCGGGGCCACGATGGCCGCGCCCCTCAAGATCCGTGTGCGCCTGAATCAGTTCGAAAAGGACGATAAGGGCAACCGGAAATACAAGCAGAGCCAGGAATCGGAAGTCTATTTCGGGGATATCCCGACGATGACCGATCGCGGCACGTTCATCATCAACGGAACAGAGCGCGTGATCGTCTCCCAGTTGCATCGCAGCCCGGGCGTGTTCTTTGCGATCTCCCCCGACAAGGCGCTCTACAGCGCCCAGGTCATCCCTTACCGTGGCTCTTGGATTGAGTTTGAACTCGATACAAAGGGCCTGCTCTACGCGCGCATCGATCGCAAACGCAAGTTCTTGGGCTCAACCTTCCTGCGTTCACTCGGCCTCTTTGACGAGCGCCTTGCGGACAACCAGTCCATTCTGTCTCACTTCTATACGCCCTATCATTTCTCGCTGAAGAAGGAAGACCTGCTTCTGGCTCCTTGCGAGCTGCTCGTTGGGCAGAAGGCTCTCGAGGACATCAAGGATCCCAAGACCAAGGAAGTCATTGCCGAAAAGGGCAAGGCCTTCAGCCGTCGTCTCATGGAAAAGGTGCAAAAGGCTGGCCTCAAGGGCGTGAGCGTAGAGCGTTCGATGCTGGACGGCGCCGTGTTGCTCGAAGACGTGGTCAACATGAACACGGGAGAAGTTCTTCTAGAGGCTAACGATCCTTTCCTTCAGACACATTTGGAAATGTTCCTGGCCAATAATGTCAGTGATTTTGTGGTGTCCTTCCCGGATATTGATGCCACGGGCAAGGTCCTGAGCGAGACGCTATCTAAAGACCACACTGAGGATGCTGAAGAAGCCGCCAAGGAACTCTTCAAGAAGATCCGCCCAGGTGAACCCGCGACCTTAGAGTCCAGCAAGAAGCTGCTCTACGCCATGTTCTTCGATAACCAGAAATACGATCTCTCCAAGGTTGGTCGTCACAAGATGAACGCCAAGCTGGGCGCGGGTGCAGACCTGGACTTGCGCACACTGCGCATCGAAGATTTCATTCAGACCGTGCACTACCTGCTGCGATTGAAGAAGTACGACACGACCCGAACGGATCGTACGGATGAGATCGCGCCAGTCCGCAAAGACGACATCGACCATCTCGGTAACCGCCGTGTTCGAAGCGTCGGCGAATTGCTGGAAAACTGCTTCCGTGTGGGCTTGGTTCGCGTGCAGCGCGCCATCAAAGAAAAATTCTCGATGGCACAGGATCCCAACAGTCCTTTGCAGCCCCACGATCTAATCAACAGCAAGCCTGTCATTGCTGCCATGAAGGAGTTCTTTGGCTCCAGCCAGCTCTCCCAGTTCATGGATCAGACCAATCCGCTTTCCGAAATCACGCACAAGCGCCGCTTGTCGGCCCTTGGACCAGGTGGTCTCAGCCGAGATCGTGCCGGCTTTGAAGTGCGTGACGTGCATACGTCCCACTACGGTCGCATCTGCCCCATTGAAACGCC
>JAUYES010000553.1 GCA_030691225.1 Holophaga sp.
CAACTGGTTTTTGCCTCATCGAGCACATCGGGTTTGCTAGAGAGCCAATAGAAATTATTGGAGAGTTCTTTCCCGCCAGAGTCCGTCAAGCGCAAATCCAGGAAATGGATGGGGCTCCCCGACGACGGCATTTTTAGATCGAGCACCTTGCGCGAATGATTGGGCAGGCAGGGCACGGTTATTTTTTCTTCCGAAAGGACCGAAGAATCAGCCCCGAAAACTCGGGCGCGCACCGTGACATTCTTTTCATCTTGGAGCCTATCGTTTATAAGGTAGACGGATCCCGCGGCGTAATCGTAGACCAGATTCAACGGCTGAGAACCCTTGCGAGCGCCGTAGAACGCGCCGTTGGGCATCAGGAACGTATCGTAAAGCTGCCAATAGAACTTGGGCCAAGAGCCATTGAGCATCCACTGGATCAGGCCCGTGGTCTTGGGGCGATTGGCGCCAAAGGCATCAAACATAGCCCGCATGGCTTCATAGTTGGCGGCTTGAGTCCTGAAAGTGAAATCTTCGACCGTTTTCGACTCACCATAGCGCGCGTTGAATGCCTTCAGGTAGATATCCAGATTCCCGAATTGAAAGCGCCCACAGTGGAAGTTCCACTCATCGTTGATGGGCCAAAGCTTATCGGCGGGAAGCATGCGTTTAAGAGAGGAAAGCGGTGGCACCTGGGGGCCAGGCCCCGTTTCCGTATTGAACCCGAAGGCTCCACCATTTTTCGTATCCACCCACCAGTAGTTGGGCGTTACGAAATCGTAGGGGCCAGCCATCTTCACGGCCGAAGGTCCACTTAGTGGGCTTGTGAAGGACTTGCACGCCATTAGGTTTGGCCGCGTGGGGTCAAGGGAAGCCAGGTCAGCGGTGTATTGCTTTTCTACCTCGGGCCAGGGCAGTTTATCGCTGCCCCAAACCCATACGAAGATGCTGGGATGATTGCGCAACCAGCGCACCTGGTCACGCAGGTAGGTTGTTACAAGTTCGACATCCTTGGGATCCTTGGGGCCACCGAATACGTCGTTCTCCACAATGGGTTTGCCAAGATACTCGGGCCATTCCCACTGACAACTCCAGCCCACCATCAACAAAATGCCTTCGCGATCAGCGATATCAAAGAGGCGCTGACTGCTCCCCCAAACGCCTTCCAAGCGCACGGTATTGAGGTTCATGTGCTTCACGTA
>JAUYES010000555.1 GCA_030691225.1 Holophaga sp.
GCTGCCGAGCCAAGGGGACGGCCTTCGCCATCCGGGCGTAGAGGTTTTTCGCAAGTTCGAAGGACATGGTGACTCCCGTGGCGAAGGTTCAATTCGATGGAGAAAAGCAAACGCAGGACCGTTCCCAATTTACGATGCCACCATCGACCGCACAAAGGCAGAGCTTGGTCGCTCGCAATTTTTTAGTAAGCGCCATTCGAAGCTTGCGGAGACCAGAAGTCAAGGAAGAAACTCCCGGTTGTGTCGAATCCAGGGAAGAGATCTCACCCACGATGAATTTTCCTGCGTAATGCAACCACCGACTGCCCTCCGAAAAGGGCCAAATTTACTGAAAGGGCGCGTTTCTAGATCTTCTGATTCTAGAAGCGATCAATCCGGCATGGCCGTTCCCCACAGGTATTTTTCAAAAAAGGGAGTGTAGTCCTTCTTGGCGATAATCTTCAGGAGATTGATCAAATCCTGGGTGGTTCCGGGCCGCCCTTTGACCGATTTTTGAAAAGATCTCATCAGGGTAACAAATGCCTGATCGCCGATCTCTTTGTGGATCTTATTCAACAAAACCGCACCCTTGCCGTACAGCAAGGACCAGCGAATCCGATAGGTGGTTGGTCCATCATCCAGAGCCAACGTACGCGCGAGAGTGGGGATTGTTCCCCACTCGGCTTGATCCCTCGATCGAGTCGTCCATTCCGCCATAAGGTGATTGAAATCCGATTCGCCTTTGCCGCTTCGAATGACAAAGGCAGAACAATACTGCGCGAAGGCTTCAGAAATCCAGTTCTCTTCTGCGCTCGCAATCAATACCTGGTTCCCCCAATATTGGTGTGCAATCTCGTGGGCATAGCGCTGATTTATACCCTGGGAGAACCACTGGTTCAGAAGACCCATCTGCGGGTTAAAAGCTTCGTTTGTGATAAAAAGGAAGCCATTGGGAGCCTGCCCAGAACCCCACTCGTTCCGCTGCACTACGTTCAATTCCTTCACGGGAAATGGACCCAGGATGTTTTCGTAATATTGGGCGATATCTAGAACCAGCTTGGCAAGCTTCCTGTCAGAACTAGACTTGTGCGCGTAGCTCGCCACTCGCACTTTCAGACCGTTCCGAGTCTCCTCCTCGAAGAGATATTTCCCAGCCACGATGAAGAATGACCACGTAGGCTGATCCAGCTTGGTTTCCAGGATATGAAAATCCCCCTCCTCCCGTTGGCTAACAACTTGACCGGTGGCGAGTGGAATGAAAGGTTTTTCGCTTCGAATTTTGGCGGTCGCCGTGAACCGCATCCCCTCCAATTCCGTGGAGGGAAACCATGTTTCATTACCCAATTCCCAGCGGTTATCCCCATCAGGATGAACCAAAAAATCACCCTCGACCTCGAAGCGCAATTGCAGAGGATTACCCAGTTCGGTCGGCTTGAGCAGTTCCAAGAGAATTTCATTTTCTCGATGGTCGAATCGCAGGGGCTGTCCATCTTGAGTCACCTTCTTCAGGTGCAGGCGGTGCAGTATTATCCCTCCTGTGCTGCCATCTAGAATCGTGTTGTCCAGTTTCAGCCGCATCATCTTCATGCCCGCTGAACTGGGAAAGAAAGTCTCGGTGGCAACATAGCTGCCGGTTCCGTTGGCAAGTGCCTGCATTTCGAGATTGAGGTTCTTGAGCACAAAAGGCGGCATCACGGGCCGCCGAGGCGGGGTTCCCAGGTTCCGAACCGAGATGGGGGCCAACACTAGATCATTCCAGGCATGTTTGCCCTCGCGAGAGGATCGGGGTCTCGCGAACCAAAGTTGCTCAGAGCGTGCGGTCCAAGGGTCTCTTGCAAATTCCCAGAGGCCCTTATCGCCAAGAATATTGAGGTACCAAGCAGCCTGGGCGGGAAAGTTGTGGCGTGCTGTCAACATTACGTAGCTTCGATTGCACCAGCCTGCCATTAGATATTTTTTTTGAAAAGCCTCCATGCTGCCTGGGATGCTTTCGCTAATTACCGCTTCAGAAGATTCGAAGGCGGGCAATTTCAGACCTTCATGGAGAAAATTCAATTCGCTAATTGGGATATCCAGAAACCAATCTCCGATGCCCTGGCGCAATTTAACCTTTGTGTTCCGCGCAAGATTAAACCGCACGACCGTAAGCTCATCCACCTGATCAATGGGCAACGAAAATTCACCCTTGCCTTTAAAATAGAAGCCGACCTCTTGATCGCCATCGATGAGCGGAACCACATGCCCTTCCATTAGTCGGAGCGAGCCCTTTCCAAGCTCGAGAGACCATTTTGAAATGGGTCTAGTAGCCCCAGCCTTAGGGTTGTGAAGGCTGTCGACCTGCTTTGCCATCGGAGGAGGTGCGACCTCCTCCGCGCCCAGAGCGCTTCCAAGGAGCAACAGAGCAAAACCGAGAGTCAGGCAAGAGCGCACAACGCCTCCGACAGAAGAAAAATAACCCGAATTATTCCTCGAATGGCTACATGCTCTCACGTTTATTAATCCTGCTTCAAGGTCACAAAATCGTGTGTTTGCTAGTGTTTCAGTTGAGCCTTAAGGACCACCGCCAACTCACCCTGAGGCGTGACTATATCCAGTTCGTCGTAAAACTCGCACCGATCGACGAAATCCCCGAGCACGGCGCAAATGGCGGCCAGAATTGGGTGCCAAAGGATCAAGGCGGCAGGAAGGAAAAACCCGAGGAATAGGCGCAGGGCACTAAGCCAAGGGTGAATGGCCCTACCTTGGCGGCGGAAATGCCATTTTCGGTGGAGATAGAGCGCGAGTTTCAGACCACCGCCCCCAAGGGAAAGAATTGGCAAACCACCCAGAATCCCCAGCAGGTAGTGCCCGTTCAGCAGAGCCTGACCGCTATGCAGACTGCGCTTGCCTTCGGTCAACGCAACTCGATAGATGCGGTCGATGGCGAGTAGCGACGTAAAGCCAAGCGCGGCCACCACCCAGGCCAGAACCCGCTGGTGCGAAAAGAAAACCAGGTAGAGCCCACCGAGCCCAAGGAAGGCCGAAGTCAGGGCAATCTCACGGCTCAACCAACTGCTGCGAAGGTTCAAAATGGCGCGCCAGGCCCGCTCTCTGCGCCCCAGATGCCACGCAGAAAGCAGCATGGCGGGAAGGCCCAATCCCAGGAAAACCAACGGCGGAAGCGCGGGACCATCGTTCAAGGCCGCAATGAACCATCCCGCAAGCAGGGCCATGAGCGTGGTGAACACCACCAGGGTCCATTCGCCGCGCAGGGTTATTTTTCGGGGAGGCACGGCCAGCACCTGATCCAGGAACCGTGTGACCAAGGACGGGGACGGAGCCATACCCAGTTCGGGCCCAGCCTCGCGCCGCAGGGGCACAAAGCTAATCGAGGGCTCCAGCTTGGAGATGGGAAAGCCTGCAATAGCCTGGTGGCGGGATTCGGGAGTGGATGGCTCGAAGCCTAGGGCATCCACCGGACAACGCGCCACGCAGGCGGGTTCCAACCCCTGCTGGAGGCGATCCTTGCAGAAAGTACACTTCTCGATGGTGCCGAGACCGACATTGAACTTAGGCGCATCGTGGGGGCAGGCCCAGGTGCAGTACCGGCAGCCGATGCAGCGTTCAGGGTTAATGTTCACGGCACCGGTGTTCGGGTCCTTCGTATAGGCGTTGGCGGGGCAATTTCGCAGGCAGGCCGGATCTTCACAGTGATGACAGGCCAGAGAGAGATGAAAGACCGGTAGCTCCGGGTGTCGACAGCCGTTGAAGGTGTGCACCTGACGCCAATTGATTGCTTGCTCGGCGCGGTTTTCCATCCAGCAACCCACCACACAGGCCTGGCAACCCGTGCAGCGGTTCAGATCGAAGGTGAATTGGAACGTCATGGCACGCGCTCCACTTCGACACCGTTATCGTGAAAGGCCGCGCCATAGCCCATATCCGTTTCCCGCCCAAGTGAAAGCAGATACACCGAACCACCTGCCTCGGTGCCAAAGCCATTAAAGGCCACCACCACCCCCGGGCGAAGACCAAAATCGATGCGAACGGGCAGCCGCACTTCTCCACGTTCATTGAACACCCGCGCGAAATGCCCCTGTTGCAGCCCCCGCGCCTCGGCATCCCCCGGGCCAATGAAAAGAAAGGGGCCAGGTTCGAATTGCTGGATCACGTGAAGGTGCAGAAATTGGCTATGGATGCTGTTCTTGGTATTGGGGGTCACGAGTTGAAGGGGAAATTTACCTCCACCCAGACCCTCGATGGGCTCACGATAATCGGGCAGGGCCGCCACCTTCCAACGCTGTGCGGCCTCGTCGGACCAGAGTTCGATTCGCCCTGAAGGCGTGGAAAATCGGAGATCCGCAAAGGCCACCTCCGGCGTGCCGGGGGCCAGCACGGGACCTTCCCGCAATTGCTCCAGCCTGATGCCCAAGGGGTCCAATCGGCCTTGCAACCAAGCCTCGACGCTGGCTTCCCCCGGTTCGGGCAGGAAGCCACGCAAATCACCCTCGCTCAGGCCCAGCCGTTTCCCCAGTTCCCAATAGATCTCTGTTTCCGGTTTAACTTCACCGGGTGGGTCGATGACCTTTTGCCGCAATTGCAGGTAACCATGCCAATAAGCACCAATTACATCCGATTGTTCAAACAGGCTCTTACTGGGCAGAATCACG
>JAUYES010000556.1 GCA_030691225.1 Holophaga sp.
GGGGCTTACTTGGAGTTCGGAGAGGCGAAGTATGGGTAGGTTCACTTCGAGGCTGATGCGGTCCCGGTCCATGACCAGATTGATCATTACTCCTCGACGGGCAAAATCAGGGGAATCGGCGATGGTAAGGATTGGGCGTCCCTTGATCATCCGGAGGATTTCGTAGAGCCGGTCGGATTCGGTTTCGCAGATGAAAAGCACGTCGCAGGTCTCAATGGCGCGCAGATTTTTGGTTATGTAGAGGAGCTGCGGTTTGTTCTGTTGCTGGTTTGCTACCGAAAAAAGATCATTTAGGTGATTTCCGAAAGGCGATTCGCCCACTACGCCAATGACCAACGGGCGGTTTTTTGGCCCACAGTCGGCTGGCCACGTGACGTAGTCGGGAAAGACCCTCACACAACGGGCCTTCAACCGGTATTCATCCATGCGGTCCGCAGTGGGCTGGGCCATTGCTGACGGGCCTGTCGTACAGGCCAGAAGGAGGAGGCCTGTGGCGATGGCGGTGCGGAGCGGGGAGGATTGCATTCGGAGGCCGAGGGATAATTGGTTTTCCTGCTTCCTATCGGCAGTCGGTGACCAGAGATAAGTTATTGAGCCTACAGAGCGCAACCCAGGGCTAAGAAAGGTCTCGAGTTTCGGGACCGATGCCATTCGAAATACCTCTGACCTAGTCAATCCATGCCTTTTTCCTCGACTGATGGTTAATCCTGAGGAATCGTTGATTCCATGGATCGTGCGTCACGAAGCAGGCTCACCGAAAAACTCCTGCATAAATTTGGCGGGGAGACTCTGTTTGATGCCATCGCAAGGGCGGTTTGTCGTGCCGGTTGTCTGCCGCGAAAAGAACTATACGAAGCCTGGGAAGTCGCACGGCGAGTGCGACGTCGATTTCGAGGAGGGCGCGTGGTTGATCTTGCCTGTGGCCACGGCCTGTTGGCGCAGATTCTCTTGCTGCTCGACGATAGCTCTCCCGAGGCTGTGGCCGTGGATCAGAGAATCCCAAAGAGCGCTGCAACCTTGGATGCAGCGCTGTGCGAAGACTGGCCGCGCCTGAAGGGCCGGGTGCGGTTAATCGAAGCCGATCTGAGGAGCGTCCCCCTTTATCGCGAGGACCTAGTTGTTTCGGCGCATGCTTGCGGTGGGTTGACCGATTTGATCCTTGCCCGCGCGGTGGAAGTCGGGGCACGGGTAGCTGTTTTACCCTGCTGTCATGACCTGAAGACTGGAGACCTCGGTGGCCTGGAGGGCTGGCTAGATGGCCCAATGGCCATGGATGCAACCCGCGCCGCACACCTTCGTAATCACGGCTATCGCGTGTTTACCCAGCAGATTCCAGGAGACATCACGCCAAAAAACAGGCTATTGATGGGTGAACCAGATCAGCCCTGAACCAAGCGGAAAGCTGCTTGACACCGGATTGCAGCGCCTTCTCCTGTTGTCTCTTCTAGCGCTGCTATCCTTGCTTTGGAGCTCCCATGCCTCTCTTTGACTTCCAATGCAACCAGTGCGACACGGTAATTGAGGTACTCCTGAGCGGCGATCAACCTGGCCCCAGCACATGTGATTCCTGTGGGGGCGAGGTCCGGCGCTTGCTTTCCTCCCCTGCGGCGCTCAAGCGGATGGATGGCTTTTTTCACAAGGACAACCCCAGCGACGCTCAGCTCGCATCCAAGGGACTCGCGAAATACGTGAATCGTGGTGATGGCACCTACGAAAAAGCCTCCGGTTCCGGCCCCAGCATCATGAGTCGCGACCAACTGCCGCTCTAGACGGGTGCGCCTGGAATGGCCGCGTCCCGGCACCCCAAGCCCGACATACTCAGGTCCAGAATTGCCCGATTCGCCGCAGGTCCCTTGGTCAGGAATCGGATGGTCTGTGAGACCATGGTTGCGCCCCAACGCTCCCATTCCCTGAGGAATCCATGACGCCCCCCGACGCCGAATCCAAGTTTCCATCCAGTTTCTGGAGTGCCAACCTCACGGAGTTGTTCGAACGGGGCGCCTATTACGCCATGGCCAGCTTCCTGGTGATCTATCTGGGCCAACTTGGCTTCGGGGATTACTGGCCCAGCTTCCTTAACTCTGTGCTGTGGGGTCTTGTTTACTTCCTGCCCCTGGTTTCCGGTGCCATCGCGGACCACATCGGCTTTAGGAAGTCTCTGCTTCTAAGCTTCATCATGGTTTGCGGCGGGTACTTCGCCATGGGCTACCCCGTTTGGGTAGGCGGTTCAACCTTGACTGGCACTGCCGGCAAGTCCTTCACCGCAAGCCTGGATGTCATCATCCCTGTGGCGCTGGGTATCCTCCTGATCGGCGTTAGCGGATCTTTTGTGAAGCCATGCATCGCCGGAACGGTCCAGAAGACCTCTGGTGCGCGCAAGACGCTTGGCTTCGCGATCTTCTACATGATCATCAACATCGGCAGTCTGTTCGGTCGGTTTGTCAGCTATACCGTGCGCCGTAGCGAAGGCTTCGACTTGAGCTCCATCTTTCTGGTGAGCCTCGGAGCCTCTGTCATCGCCTTCCTGACGGTGCTCTTCTTCTACAAGGATCCGGATGCAGACGAATTACGTAAGGAGCCCAAGCAGTCCAAGTCTGTGAAAGAGATCCTGCTAGGCATCGTGAAAGTGCTGTCCAACAGGCGGTTCGTCACATTCCTCGTGATCGCCAGCGGCTTCAACATGATTTACAGCCAGGTCTACAACCTGCTTCCGCTTTACACCCGCAAGACCGTGGAACTGACCGCGGCCATGGATCTCTACACCGCCGCCAACCCCCTTATCATCGTGGTCTTCCAACTCGTGATCACCCGCGCCTTCGGCAAACTTCCGGCGATCAAGAGCATCACCATTGGCATCATCACCCTTGCCGTGGCCATGCTCATCAACATCGTGCCTCTCTACATGGCGGGCGGTGTGACCCAGGTGGTCGGTAACCTCATCCCCCTGGGAAGTCTTTTTATCATCATGACCGTCGCGCTGATCGCCTTCGGCGAGTTGTTCAAGTCGGGCCGGCTGTACGAATACATCGGCAGTTTCGCTCCGAAGGGTCAGGAAGGGCTCTTCCAAGGCTATGCACAGCTCCCCATGGCCATCGGTGTGATCGTTGGGGGTCCTGTGGGTGCGCTGATCTTCAACGAAGTCATGTGCCATAAGGCCACCACTCTCCCCAGCGGGTTGCTAGTGCTTGATAAAACTCAGGCAACTTTTGGTTGGTTGATCCTCGCAGGC
>JAUYES010000558.1 GCA_030691225.1 Holophaga sp.
GGCCCTTCGAAATCGAACAGCACACCATACACATCACCACCAGCGCCGGAATCGGCATTTACCCGGGCCATGGTGAAGATCCAGACACTTTGATCGAACGGGCGGACAGGGCTTTGTACGAAGCCAAGCACGCCGGAAAAAACATCTTTAGGATTTCGCAGACATTGCTGACACCACCGTTATCGCCGTCAGAACCCTTTTCAGGATCGGCTGACCGCTTGGATTCGGACATCGAGTCTGTTTAGCGGATCGCCAAGAGTCTTACCCCATAGAAAGCTCTGGTTCTTATGCTCAATTCCATCGACATTCTAAATAGCAAACTCCTGATTGTGGACGACCAGGAAACCAACATTCTGCTGCTTCAGAGGATGCTTGGTGGTGCCGGATACGTTTCCATTTCGGCAACCATGAACCCTGGCGAGGTGTGCGACCTCCATCTCAAAAACCGGTACGATCTTATTTTGCTTGATATGCAGATGCCGGGAATGGATGGCTTTCAGGTGATGGAAGGGCTAAAGCAAATTGAGCTAGAGGGCTACCTTCCGGTGCTGGTCATCACGGCTCAACCCGGCCACAAGCTCCATGCGTTACAAATGGGAGCCAAAGATTTTGTCAGCAAACCCTTTGAACTTCCGGAGGTCCTTGCCAGGGTTCACAACATGTTGGAAGTGCGTCTCCTGCAAAAGGAATTGCATCAGTACAACGAAGTGTTGGAAGAACGGGTGCGAGAGCGAACGGCCGATCTGCAGGCTGGGTATTTGGAAACAATTTTCACGATGACGCGTGCCGCGGAACATAAGGATGAAGACACCGGCGCCCATGTGCAGCGGATTAGCTACTACTGCGTGGCGCTCTCCAGAATGCTGGGCATGGATGAAAAATTTGCGGATCAGATTTTCTTTGCCAGCCCGATGCATGACATTGGAAAAATCGGAATCCCCGACCACATCTTGCTCAAACCTTGTGGGTTCACGCCCGAGGAATGGGAAGTGATGAAGGGCCATACCATCATGGGGTCGAAGATCCTGGGCAACAGCAAGTCACCCTACTTGATGATGGGAGATGAGATTGCACTCAATCATCATGAGCGATGGAATGGCGGCGGCTATCCGAATGGAAAAAGTGGGGAGGAAATCCCTCTATCAGCCCGGTTGTTGTATATCTGCGATATCTACGACGCTCTTCGCAGCAAGCGTCCCTACAAGGCTGCCTACGATCATTCGAAGGCCGTGAACATCATTACTCAAGGTGATGGCCGCACTCAACCGGAGCATTTCGATCCCGTCGTGTTGAACGCATTCACGGAAAACCATCTTCTATTTCGGGACATTTTCGAGACGTATTCGGCGTAGCGAAGATCCATTTCGAGTGCGGCAAGGTTAGGTATCTATGCGGACCATTCTTCCTAAGATCAAGATCATTGCGCGTAACCTCGGTGGCCTCTGGTTGGCGTCCATGAAGGCTTGGTTTGACCATCGCGCACCGAGCAAGGGTGCGGCGCTGGCTTTCTACACGTTGTTTTCGATGGCACCGATCCTGGTACTGGTTGTGGGTGTGGTTGGGTATTTTCTCGGCCACCAAGCCGTGCAGGGGGAGCTCTTTGATCAACTCAAGGGAATTCTCGGGAGCGCAGGAGCGATGGCTGTTCAGTCTTTAGTGGCTGATGCCCATATGCCTGGAACGGGTCGCACGGCAACGGGATTGGCCACGGTCTTGCTTCTGATCGGTGCCACCAGTGTTTTTGCCGAACTCAAGGACAGCCTGGACGAAATATGGAATATACACACACCGGTGCCCACCGGAATTATGGCAATCATCCGATCGAGAATCCTCTCCTTCGGCCTGGTCCTGGTGGTGGCGTTTTTACTGCTCGTGACCTTGGTTGTAGATGCCGCCATGGCCTTGGCCGCGAAATTATGGGTTGGGCTTTGGACCCAAGCCTTTCCGCTATTCGCATTCCTATCCCAGGTCTTTTCCTTTTTGGTTATCTCCTGTCTTTTTGCCGTCATTTTCAAAATGCTTCCCGAGGTCAAGCTCTCCTGGCGCGATGTTTCCATCGGAGCCTTCTCGACCGCCGCCTTGTTCAACCTGGGAAAGTACCTGATTGGGGCTTACCTCGGCAACAGCGCGGTTGGGTCGAGCTTCGGCGCGGCGGGCTCCGTGGCCGCTCTGCTGATCTGGGTTTACTATTCCGCCCAGATTTTTTTCCTGGGGGCCGAATTCACTCGGGAGTACGCCCTCACCTACGGAAGTCTCTGCGGCCGAGCCCGCAGGGGCGGGACCACGCATTCCTGAAGATGGATTTCCGCAGTTGGATTGGATTGCCTCGAGACGATTGTGATGCCTGAAAGCATACAAAACACAGACCGAATGCCCTTGTCTGCTTCGCCGAAGGACGAGGCCTTCGGCGCTGAATCGACAGTGCGGACGGTGCGATTTGAACTCTCGCTCAAAACTATGATCACCATGGTGCTGGTCGGTGTGGGCCTCTGGTTGGTAATCCGCTTGGCGCCGGTGCTGCTGGTGTTGGCCATTGCTCTACTCATCGTAGGGACCATGAGTCCCTCGGTCAGCTGGCTGGAGGCTCGGCGCATTCGCCGAGGTCTGGGTATCAGTCTTATGTTTTCAGCGGTTCTGGTAGGGGCCGTGTTGCTGTTGACCTTAACGATTCCCTCTCTGGTCGCACAGTTGACTGCGCTGTTTGAGCGGGAACCTGCCTTTCGCAAGGCACTTGCCAACTATCTCAGTCACCACCAACTCAGTGCGCCTCTGGGTGACTGGCTACGGAACCTGAAATACGGTGGCCTCGGCAGCACCATGGGTGAAACGGCCTTTGCCTATTCGCTACGTCTCTTTGAGATAGCCGCCTATGGGCTTAGTGCGATCTTTCTCGCCCTGTACATAATGATCGATCGAGATCGGCTGCGAGGCGGTTTGTTCGCCATCATTCCCCGCGCCTTTCATATTCGTTTATCGCGCGTGATGCTGAACCTGGAAACCATCGTGGGGGCTTACATCCGGGGGCAGTTGATCACTAGCTGCATGATTGGGGTGTTTACTTTTATATTGTTGACGGCGTGTGGCGTGGAAAACGCCTTGGCGCTTGCTGTCTTTGCCGCAATGGCCGATGTATTGCCCTACATCGGTGGGTTTCTTTCCGTGGGGCCAGCGGTGCTCGCTGCCTTGGGGAAAAGCCCCACGACCGCCATCATTGTCTTGGTCCTGATGCTTATCTATGAAGAGTTCGAAAGTCGCGTGCTGGTTCCTCGCATTTATGGACGGGCACTGCGCCTGCCCTCATCGGTCGTGCTTTTTTCCCTGATGACCGGTGGCATCCTCATGGGCCTAATTGGGGCACTCTTGGCGCTCCCTGTGGCGGCGACGATCATGATGCTGCTCGAAGAGCTGCGTGTGGAACTTCCCGGCGAACAGGAACAAACCACCGATACGGCCCTGCGAGTTGGAGATGAACTTGCGGAGGAAGAATACGAACGGCGCACTGAAGGCGTTGCGGCCCAAGAGGCGGCTGCCATCGCGCTTGAGATCTCGGTGGATCGGAAATTTGACGAGAGTCACCCGTCGGAAGCCGTGATGTCGGAACCCGAAGGTGAGGCGAAAATCTAGCTGGGGTGAACTGGTCTTTTACCGAGGTTGTCGGGATCAATTAGCGCGATTGGAAGCCAAGGAAAGGTGACCGTTTGGCTGCCAGGCCCAATCCTGTTGGGTTCTGGGTAGAAAAAAGCCCAACACACCATCTCAGCGTTGAGCTTTTTGCTCCGATATCCCAAGTGATTGGTTTTGGAATTTTGCCGATGCCACTGCTCACGGTTCTATTTCCTACCTGCTTTCGCCGGTTTTCAACGTTTCCATGGGCGGCAAATTTGGCCAAAAAAATCAATTAGCCAGGATGAAGGGGATGAACAGGATAAAGATAGATAGCGCCTGTGCGTAGCCGGAACGAGTGTCGCTAGTTCTATGGATAGGCCTTCGATATTTAATCGGAGGATCCGGCTCACGCCGCCTCCCGCTGATCTCATCCCCTTGATCCCCTTCATCCTGGCTAAAGGGCTTTTCGTGTTTGATTTCTAGGAATCCGCATCTCGGATTGCAACCCGGCCTCAGCCCTTCAGTGCCCCCAACAGCTCATCCACGGAAAGGCTCACCATGGTGGATGCGCGATCACTCATCGCGTAGGGAAGAATGATTTCGCGACCATGGAGTATGGATCCGCAGCTATAGACCACGTTGGGTACGTAGCCTTCTCTTCCGGTTCCTTCCGGTACCAGCAAGGGCTCACTCAAGCGTCCGATTACTTTTGTCGGGTCGTGGAGGTCCAGGAGCACCACGCCGATGCAATATTTCCGCATGGGGCCTACGCCATGGGTGAACACGATCCAACCAGCTTCGGTTTCGATGGGGGAGCCGCAGTTGCCGATTTTGACCGCTTCCCACATTTCTGAAGGCCGCAGCAGAATCTTTGCATCGGCCCAATAGTGGGCGTTATCGGAAAACATGATGAAGAGGTTTTCGTCATCCTGGCGCGAAAGCATGGCGTAGCAGCCATCGATTCGTCGTGGAAAGAAGGCCATACCCTTGTTCTGTACGGCGCTGCCATTGAGGGTAAGCACGCGGAAATGGAGGAAGTCCTGGGTTTCGATCAGCTGCGGAAGGATGGCATGTCCGTTGTAGGCCGTATAGGTGGCGAAATAGGTCACGGTACCGTCGTCGTCCGTGAAACGAACAAAACGCGCGTCCTCAATGCCATTGCTTTCGTTGGGCGATACCGGAAAGATGATGCGCTCGCTCATCGCCAGGTGTGGTGGAAAGCTCATTTCATAATTGGAGTCGGCCAGCCACTGAATGCAACGGAGGCTGCTGGTGAGGTCTTCCGTGACCGGCAGCGTTCCGCGGCGAACGCGGAGGACGCTGCGATCAAGTTCCTTGCGGTTGAATCCGTCACCGAGAGGCTTCATGACTGCGGCGGTGTGCCGGTTGTCAAAACCCATTTCATGGAGTTTTACGATGAAAGGGCTTTTTTTGTAGCTGGGATTGCTCTCGACCTCCGGCACGCTGACAAAGCGGGAGACGGGAGCAAAGCTGATTTCTCCGGTCGGCCCGATCAATCCGGTGCGAAATTCGATGGATGAAATG
>JAUYES010000568.1 GCA_030691225.1 Holophaga sp.
CGTGATGTACCAGGTCAGCCTGCCTCATCCAGGATCTGAGGCAGACGCAGCCAACGGTTACGACCATGCCATGCTCGATTCCTCCGGAAAGCGAGTCGCCATTTGGGATCCTGCCACCCGCACGGTTGTTTTGGCGCGCAGCCAAAGCAAAACGGCATCGTGGCCCAACCAAGAGACTTTCACGACAACCAATGGCAAGTCAGCCTCAGGATTCAACAGGCCCATGCCCTGGACCAAGTCTGGAGCCTGCCAGGACGATAAACACAATTGGGCCCACGGTCCTTCGCGGGTCCGCACGCCTCGATTCGGGCGTGGAATCCAGTGGATATTGACCGAAATGCTCCTGCACAACCAGGTGGGGGACTACAAGAACATCCATTGGTACCAAAGCGCCTGGAAGGCTGGAACTCAGGTGACCATCAAGGCGGGGACTTTTATTTTTACGACCTATCTAAAGATCCAATTCGGAGCAATCGCCCCTAAGGACAAGACAACGGCAGCAACATTTTACTTGTTCGAGACGGTGCTCCCTTACCTCGGCAATGTCTCATGCCACAACATGGGCGATGGCAAAGGATGGAAGATTGCCGGTTATAGCCTCCAAGGCATTGGATTTGTCGGTACGTTTTTCGTTGAAAAAGGAGCCACCAACCCAACCTGGGAGGGCCGAGTGGCTACAAGCATTGGGAATGCAGTCCTAGGATTCATGATCGACCGCACGGGTCAGGGCTTTGGGCAAATGCTCGATGTCGAAGCCGTGGGCTGGCAGGATTTCTCTGATAGTAGCCACCACGGCTGCTTCCAGTTCGACTAGCCTTCACACACTTGGGGCCTTCACGGGTCCGTTGCAGAACCCGTGAAGGCCTGATTTACTCGATCCCCAACCGCCCCTGCGTCATGCGAATGATCGCGGGCACGTGTAGGTCATCGCCCATTCCCATCACTTCGCCGCTGGGCGTGGGGCCCTGAGGCAGCAAGCGGGTGGGCGTGGCGGGCACGGGCTGTTCGGAATTCACCGGCATCTCACCATACACATGGCCAGTGTTGACCCTTGGTGTGGGTGCTGCCATGACTGGCGCGGCCTGATAGGACGGCGTGTAGATTGATTCCGCGGGGAATTCAAAGCCTGAAGCCAACACCGTGACGAGGGCCTTGTCTTCCAGTTCGGGGGCTTCAACTTGGCAGAGC
>JAUYES010000149.1 GCA_030691225.1 Holophaga sp.
GAGCCCCATGAACAGCGAGCGGTAGCTGCCGCAGGCATCCTTGGGTGGCGTGTAGTCGTTGGTGAGCGCCTTCAGGCTGCGGAGGAGTTCTCCGGCCTCTTCGTGCTCCGCCTGCATGACTCCGATGGGGCCTCGCACGCCGCCGAAACAGGCTTCAGGCTGGCCCTCGCCCGCTTCCAGGTTACGAATGTAGGGGAACAGGATCTGCTCCTCCTTCTCCAGATGGGGCATCAGGTCAGCCATCAAGGAATGGAACAGACGTGAGATTTCGACCAGTTCGGGATGGTGGTCGCCGTGGACGTGCAGCACCCTATCCATGAGGGGTGCAACCCGGTGCAGCTCCTCGCGAGTGAAGGTATGGTGCTTGGCCTCGATATGGGCGATGAGGTCCGTGAGCGGAGCCGCCGCCCAGGCCTCTGGATCCGTGACTCCATGGGGTCGACCGGAAAGCGTGTCGAGTTCGGCAATTACCTGAAGCGTGTCCAGGCCCGCCTTCGAGCAGACCTCGTCCAACGTGCGATGACCGCCGCAGCAGTAGTCCAGGTTCAGGCGCTCGAAAATCCGCATGGCCTCGGGTAGGTGCAGCACGACATCGCCAATCTTGGTCTGAGGTGGGAAGGACATAAGGATCTCCAAAGGAAGTGGGTGAAAAGAATCAGGGACGCCGTAGCGCCGTGCGGAAGGCCGAGCCCTCCTTAATGCAGGCTGCAAGCAGGCCCTCTTGCTGCACCTGAGCGAGCAAAGGGGCAGGTTCGAAGTCCGAGGCGAGTACGACGATGGCTCCCGGTGGGTGGGCCTTCAAGGCTTGCTTGGCCTTGGACAGTGGATGTCCGCCTTCAGCGATGATGGTGGCCACATCCAGGTGTGCCACCACAGATGTTTCACGGAACCATGGCGGCCATTCCGTTGCGATGACTGCAGCCATCGCTCCTTCCACCGCCGGTCCCTCCTGCCCCAGCGCCTTCCGGATGAGGCCAATCAGTTCCGGCAGGGGAAGACTCCCGACCTTGGCGGCCTGTTCCAGCGTGGCGAGCTTGGCCACCGTGGCGCGCAGGATGGGGTTCTTCAGCTTCACGAAGGCAGGCACGGCAGCGATCAACGTGTCTTCGATTTCAGGGTGCGCATCCAAAAGGGCGCCCACCTTGGTGTGGGGCGTGATCTCCATCTCAGGCCTCGTCGTACTGGAGCAGACGGCGGTCGCCTTCCAGGGCGCGCAGGCGTGTGAGGTCCTGAGTTACCTCCAGCGTGCCGAGGTAGGCACCAGCCTCGTCCCGCATGGCGAAGTAGCGGATGTGGACGAACTTTCCTTGCATCTGGATCCAGAACTCGGCCACGCTCTGGCGGCCTGCCTTGAAGTCCGCCAGGATGCGGTCCACGATGTGCACGCTCTTGGGGGGGTGGCAGTTCTGCACGGAGCGTCCGATGATGGCGCGGCTGCGCTCGAAGACCCGCTCGGGCCCTTCGCTGAAGTAGGCCACCCGATCATCGGCATCGACGTAGGTAATGTCCACGGGCAACACCTGGAACATGGCCAGAAGCTGCTGGAAGGAGAGCGTGCCGCTGGGAAAGGCCACGGCCTGGGTCGCCGGAAGCTGGATGGCGCCTTCCACCACGCGGGCTTGGGGTGGATGGTAGTCGGTGCCGGGAGCCACCAGGCACCAGCCGTACTCCGCACTCTGGTGCCAGATTTCGCCCCACTGCTCCTCGGTGAACATCCCGAGGCACATGGGGAAGAGGATGTGCTCCTCTTTGTAAATCATGCCTTCCAGGGCCGCCAGGGTGGGCTCTAGCACGGTGTCTTTCAGGATCTTCAATTCCGCGCCGGACAGGGTCTCTTCTCGCAGCGCCAAGGTTGCTGCCTTCAGCAGTTCCCGCACCTCATCGTCCTTGCCCCACATTACCTTGCTGGGGCCGGTGGTGCCATGCCGCTCCAGAACACTGAAGACGAGCTGCTCCTTGCGGCGGTAGTGCTTTTCCACATCCATCAGAGGCTGGAAGGCCTCCAGCACCGAGAGGCGCTCCGACATGGGCGTGATGGCATCCGCAAGGGAGGCCAGGCTCAGCACTCGCAGCCGGGCCGTTGTGATAGCGGTCTGGAGGGCAGCATTCTCCACCTTTAAATGCTGAATGGGGTGGCCGACTAGAAGGGGCATCGAGGGGCAGGGCTTGGCCATGACCTCCTTGAGCACCTCCGCGTGGAGGTCACACATGGAACGAACTTCTTCGGAAGACATTCCATCGCTCATCAACTGCTGCTCCATGGCCGCAATTTCGCTGGCGTCCACCTCGGCGATGAGGTTCTTGAGTTGTCCGCGCACATCCTCAGGCGCCTCACCCCGGTGCAAATGGAGGATCACTTCCTTCAGGGTCTGGATTCGCATTGCTTGGTTGTTGATCAGCTCGCTCATGGGTCCTCCGGGACAACTCCCCAAAAAAATATCCGACTATTTTGGTCGGAATGCCTTGATCGAGATCAAGTCTCAGCAAGAACCTCAAAAGGGACTTGCTTCAGGTGAGGCCTCGGCCTGTTCTGGCCTTGAGATAGTCTTTTTGGGAACGGAGTTGCCCATGCTGCCTGTTGGTCCCCTGATGGTGGAGCACCGCCTCATTGAGCGGATGATCGCCCTGCTAGGCCGAGAGGCCAAACGGATTCGCGCTACGGGGAAGGCCGACACGGATTTCGTCCTCGCGGGCATTGAGTTCATCCGGCTCTACGCGGACCGCAGTCATCACGGCAAGGAGGAGGAAATCCTCTTTCGTGAGCTAAAAACGAAACCACTATCAGCGAAACACCGGCTCGTGCTGGAAGAGCTGGAAGAGGAACACGTCCAAGGGCGGAAGGCGGTGGCGAGGCTGGCCACCGTCCGGGAGCGCGTCATCAAGGGTGAGGCGGCGGCCATACGTGACCTTGCGGCACTGCTGGAGGACCTTGCAAAGTTCTACCCAGCCCATATCGAAAAGGAGGATCGGGATTTCTTCCTACCCTGCATGGATTACTTCACGGAAGACGAACGGGCAAGGCTCCTGGAAGAGGAAGATGCGTTTGACCGGAACCTCCTGACCGCCCATTTTGAAGGCTTCCTGGATGCGCGAGAGGGCAAGCCCTCAGCCGCTTCTGCGCCCGTCGAGCTTGAAGGTGCCGCAGCCACGCGCTATGGATGCATGGCCTGCGGTTACATTTACGATCCCCGCATGGGCGACGCTGCTCAGCACATTCCTCCAGGGACTCCTTTCGATCAACTTCCTGATGAGTGGATCTGTCCCCACTGCCATGTGACTCGGAAGATGTTCATCGCTCAGGGGGGAAATCGCCCCTGAGCGATGAACATTTTGCGCAATCAATTAAACGCGATGGGGCTTCCATCCCAGATAGCTCCACCCATTGAGCAGAAAGCAGAGCAAATAAAAGGCTGTGAATCCATACAGCGCGACCTGCGTGCTTCCCGAGGCAACGCTGCCCTTGAACACTGCGGGAATCAGAAAGCTCCCATAGGCCGCCATGGCCGACATCCAGCCGACGGTAGGCCCAGCCAAGGCAGGGCCGACAGCCGCAGGAGCCATCTGGAACACAGCGCCATTCCCAAGCCCAGTGGCGACGAAGACCAACAGGAAGCACAGGAGGAATGGAACAAAGTGTGCCTCGGGGGCTGGCGCACTCTGGGCTAATTTAAGGAAGTGAGCCACTCCCAGGGTACCAATCATCATCAAGACTAGTGACACCTGGGCGAGCCGTGCCCCACCCCATCGATCTGCCAGCCATCCACCAATAGGACGGGCAATACTTCCAACGAAGGCACCGAGCCAAGCATAGGCCAGCGGGCTGGGAGCATTGGGATTGGGATGACCGCCGGGGAGCTGTCCGAAGACGACCTTGAGCAGCAGAGGCAAGGCGCCACTGAGCCCAATGAAACTCCCGAACGTGCCGAGGTAAAGGAAAGACAGTGACCAGGTGTGCCCGTTTCGGAGAATGGCGAGCTGTGCATCAAGTCGCTGTTTGACGGTGCCTCGCAGCAGTTTCAGCAAGCCCAAGGCCGCCAGGATGGTGCCGATTAGGATGAGCCCTTGGCCGCCTAAACCCGGCTGAAGAATCAGGAGGGCCAGGACGCCCAGACCGGCTGCCAAGAATCCGAGCAGGTGAAGGCCCAGGATTCGCAGCACAGCGAGTGGTGTTGGCTCTGCATCCTGGCCTGGAAGGTTGTCCATGAAGAACCAAGCGGCCAGAGCCAACAAGGCCGCGATGGGCGCCCATAGCATCGCCCCATTCTGGATCCACATGGATTTACCCGCGGCAGTCAGATGGGGTGCTCCTGCCAAGGAGCCGAAAAGAGCTCCAGCCATGACCAGGGGCGTCGCGAACTGCATCACGCTGACACCGAGGTTCCCCAATCCACCGTTCAAGCCCAGCGCCGTGCCCACCAAACGCTTGGGCCAGAAGGGTGGCACATTGGCCATGCTGGACGCGAAGTTACCACCACCAATGCCAGAGAGGGCCGCCAGGATCACGAAGGTGTGGAAGCTGGTGTTGCGGTCCTGAAGGGCGAACCCCGCGCCCAGGGCGGGGAGGATGAGCAGGGCGGTGGTAACCGCGATGGTGTTGCGTCCCCCGGCCACGGTCACGAGGAACGAACTCGGAATCCGGAGGGTTGAACCAACCAGCCCCGCAATGCTAATCAAGGTGAACAACTGGGCATCGGAGAAGGGGAATCCGGCCTCCTTCATGCGAACCGTGAGCACGCTCCAGAACATCCAGACCGAAAAGGCAAGGAGCAGCGATGGGATCGAAATGGCGAGATTCCGCCAGGCCCGTCGGGACCCGCCCCCCTGCCAGGAGGCTGCGTCTTCAGGGTTCCAGGTTGGAAGGTCAGCCATTGGGGCTCCGATTCAAGGTTTTCGATCGAGGGAAGGCAGTTTCAAGGCAATCCAGAGGACCAAACCTGTCAGCACAGCAGAGACAGCAAAGGCGCCTGGCAACAGTCCTCGCTGCCCATCCAGAACCGCTGAGAGCACGGTCTCAAACAGGTAGACCTGGACTAGCACCACTACCAGCACAAGTCCGAGTGCAGCCATTGAAAGTTGCGACTTCGGAGAGGGCGTCATGACTGGTTCTCCTCGACAGCCACAGTTGGCTTGGGAAGCTCACCCGTGATCCAGATGCCACCCGCTTTCTCCTCGACTCTCAAGGCCGACAGCGGACGCGTAGGAGGCCCTTGGACGGGAAATCCTCGCTCGATCTCGAAAAATCCCTGGTGACACGGGCATTCCAGCCTTCGCCCATCCCATCGAACCGAACAGCCTAGGTGGGTGCAGGTCTGGCGGTAGGCCCGCAGCTCGCCGTTGGTCGTTCTCACGAGGATGCAGCGGTCCTGCTCATCGCGATAAGTAAACAACCGGCTGTTGCCGGGAGAAACGTCACCCGTTTCGCAGATGCGAAGCGGCCCGAGGTTCTTGTGAGCCTGATCCGGTGCGCCCTCCAGGGGGCGTTTGCGTATAGCAAGGTAACCGATGCCAGCGGTAAACCCTGCACTCACCACAGCCAGGAAGCGCACAAACTCGCGACGGCCGAAGTGGGCCTCCTCTGCGAGATCCAAGGGAAAGGCTTTTTTCCAGTGGGGCATCACCGGCCTCCTTCTGGACACAGCAGAGATGCATCCAGGTTTAGGGGAATTTCTGGATCCGGAACCATCACCGCATTTCGGGTTGTAATGCGCAGCGCGCCAATCTCAAATTCTCTCAGAGGGTGATTCCCACGCATGCCTGCCAATTCCTCGTGACGCACAAAGAGCAAGGCCTGGCTCGGGCAGACCGTGGCGCACATGGGGCGATGGCCAACGCTAGTCCGGTCATAGCAGAGGTCGCACTTGAGCATCTGCTCCAGTCCCCGGAAGATGATGGGCACACCGAACGGACAGCTCAGCTCGCAGTTGCTGCACGCGATGCAGCGGGGCTTCTGAGCAGCGTGAACGACGCCATCCTCACTGCGCTTGATGGCATCGGCAGGACATACCTGGGCACAGATGGGATCCTCGCAGTGCATGCACACCGTCGGCCCAGTCTGGGTCGAGGCGAAGCGATCCATCTCATCCAGGTGAATCATGGGACGTCCGCGATGCGTACCGCACTCACCACAGGAGGCCACACACGCGCGGCAGCCAATGCAACGCTGAGGGTCGATGTAGAAGCCCATGGCACCCAGTTCTGTGAATGTCGAAGTGTTCTCGCGAATCGCCGAAGGCGATTCCGAGAGGAATCCGAATTCTGAGCCAACCATCACATCACCTGCTCAGGAAGATGAGGCTGGCTGCTAGAGGCTAGGGCCGCCATGCGTTTCAGCTCCAGAAGCTCCTCGGGAAACTGATCTTTGGACACCTTTCGGAGCCGACAGGCGCTCACCTTGAATTCGGGAATCTTGCTGACGGGGTCGAGATGCCGCGCTGTGAGCTGGTTGACGGACAGCTTCCCAGGCCAGTGGTAGGGGATGAACACGGTATCCGGGCGGATGGTTGTGACGACCTTAGCCGGAAGAACGAGGTTGCCGCGCCGAGTCGTCACCTCCAGGGCATCGCCTTCGGTGATGCCGTAACGCTCGGCCAGACGCGGGTGAATTTCCACATAGGGATGGGGGCACTGCTCCACTAGAAACCCGATGCGCCGCGTCTGGGTACCGCTCAGATAGTGGAAGATGACGCGGCCGGTGGTGAGCCAGACCGGATAATCCGCATCCACCACTTCCATGGGGGGACGCCAGGGCGTCGGGATGAACTTGGCCTTTCCATCGGGGTGGGCGAAGTGTCCCTGCTCGAAGAGGCGAGGCGTGCCCGGATGATCCTCCGTTGGACAGGGCCAGAAAACGCCCTGCTGGCGGTCGATCTTCTCGTAGGAGATGCCTGCGTAATCCGCCGTTCCACCCTTTGAGGCCACTCGGAGTTCGTTGAAGATGATCTCGGGGCTCGTGAAATGGTCGAAGAATTTGCCCCTTCCCAGCCGGTGGGCGAGGTCCACGAGAATCTGCCAGTCGGGTCTGGCATCCCCTGGAGCATCGACAGCCTTATTAATCTTGATCACGCGGCCTTCGGCACTGGTGGAGGTGCCTTCATCTTCCTCGTGCAGGGCTGAGGGAAGCACGATGTCCGCGTGCTGCGCTGTCTCACTCAGGAAGAAATCCAGCACCACGAAGAACTCGAGCTTCTCCAGAGCCTCACGCGTGAAGGTTGTGTCAGGCAGGCTCACAAGCGGGTTGAAGCAGAGACAGAGCAACCCCTTGATTTCTCCCGCATGAATGGCGTTCATGATTTCTTGGGCACTTTGGCCCACGCCGGGTAGTTCTTCGTCCGTACAGCCCCAGACGGAGCAGATATAGGCGCGATGCTCGGGATTACTGATATCTCGATTGCCCGGGAGCTGGTCGCACTTGTGTCCGTGTTCCCTGCCGCCCTGACCATTGCCCTGACCCGTGATCGTGGCATAGCCGCAGTTGG
>JAUYES010000613.1 GCA_030691225.1 Holophaga sp.
TTACCCTCAAATTCCGATTCTGGCCATTAGCGGGGAGATGCCTGAGAGCTTTCTCCATTTGGCCGGACGCTTGGGTGCCCGAGCCACGATGAGCAAGCCGTTACAGCCCGCGATGCTGGGCGCAACCATTGATCGCCTTCTTGGAATTTAAAAAAATACGGCTCAGGAAAGGAGAACCTTTCCTGAGCCGTATGGGTTTACTCGGTGGCTTTGGCGCGTCGACTGTAAATCACCACGTAGGCGCAAAGGGCGACCATGGCAATAATGGCGATCGTTTCGCCAGTTTTACCGACGGCTGCCTCCTCAGACAAAAGTGGGAAGCCACTGGCCCACTTCAATTTGATGAAACTGGCCACAACGCCCATGATCGCGCCCCCGGCCATGAGACCCGAAGCAATGAGCACGCCGCGGTTTTCGCGAGCCTTGCCATCGGCTTCGCTGGTGCCTTGCTTGGGACGATTGACCCAGTGCGAAAGCAGGCCGCCGAGCACGAGAGGTGTATTGAGTTCGATGGGCAGATACATGCCGAGCGCGAAGCCCAGGGCAGGCAGTTCGACCATGCGGAGCACAAAGGAAAGCACTACGCCAAGACCGAAGCAATACCAGCGCAGGGGCATGGAGGTTGCACCGAAGATGCCTTCCAGAATGGCCTTCATGGCGCTGGCCTGGGGGGCGGGCAGGGCGTTGGTGCCCATGAGGAAGGCTCCATCCGGGCCCTTCAGGTTGGCCATCACCCACATGGCGATACCCGTGAAGATGGCTGCGACCAGGGTGCCTACGAACTTCCAGGCAATCTGTTTGGCGGGGGTGGCGCCGATCCAGTGACCGATCTTGAGATCGGTGCTGAAGGCGCCGCTGGCGGCCAGCGCGGTGCACACGATGCCGCCCACCATCATGGTGAGGAACATGCCGTAGCCACCGGTGAAGTTGAGCTTGAGCATCACGACACCTGTGATGACCAAGGTCAGCATTGTCATGCCGGAGATCGGGTTGGTACCGATGGTGGCGATAGCGCGAGCGGCCACAGGAGCGAAGAAGAAGGCAATGATGAAGACCATCGCCGTGCCCACCAGGGCTGGCATGAGGGCGTTCTTGATACCCAGACCGAAGGAGAGGAACAGGAGTGTCGAAAGCCCCGCTACCACCAGGCCGATGGTGACCATGCCGCCGGGAATGGTGCGATCGGTGCGCTTGGGCACGACGGTGTCGGCCACTTTTTCGCCGCTCATGAGCGCTTTGAGATTGCTGATGATGCTGCGGATCATGTTGGGCATGGAAGCCAGCACGCCCATGACACCGGCGCCAGCGATGGCGCCCACGCCGATGATGCGCACGTAGGAACTGAAGACGGCTTCGGGGCTCATATCCTTGATCAGGATTCCGCCCGGCGCCAAGACCGTTGGCACATGCTCGCCGAAGGCGTGGACCAGGGGCACGAGCACGAACATGCTGAAGATGGAGCCAGCCGCGATGACGGCGGTGTACCGCAGGCCGATGATGTAGCCGATGCCCAGGGTGGCGGCGCTGTTGAGAAAGTTGAAGGCCAGGAATTTGTCGCGCATGGCTTGACCCACCCAGACGCTCTTAAGGGTGATGTTTTCACCCATGGCGCGGAAGATGCTGACAAGGCCGTCGTAGCCCGCGCCGATGACGGCGGCTACGGCGAGTTCCTTGGCTTGGTTGCCGGCCTTCTCACCGGTGACCAGAATTTCCGCCGTGGCCGTGGCCTCGGGCCAAGGGAAGATGCCGTGGTTTTCCACCATGAAGTGATGGCGCAGGGGCAGTAGGAACAGGATGCCGATGCAGCCGCCGATGAAGCTGACCAGGATCACCTGCCACATGGAAGGTGTGGGCACGCCGCTGCCAGCGGTATTGGCCAGCACATAGAGGGCGGGAATGGTGAAGGCCGCGCCTGAAACCACATGGCTGCTATTGGCGCCGATGGACTGGATGATGACGTTTTCGAGGATCGTATTCTTGCGGGCGAAGAAGCGGCTGATGCCCACGGCCAGGATCGAAATGGGAATGGCCGCTTCGATACCTTGGCCCAGCTTAAGAGCTAGATAGGCTGCTGCCATGGAGAAGATGGCGCAAAAGATTAGGCCCATGGTTATGCTGCGGGCCGTCACTTCTGGGACACCGTCTTGAGGCACCAGAGGCACGTATTCTTCGCCTGGATTCAGCGGGCGCCGGGCATTATCCGGCAGGCCTTTAATGGCCGTGGTTTCAGGGTCGTGGGACATGGAGGCTCCTAAAAGAATTCAAGGCGAAAAATGAGTTTCCTTACCTTGCCATGGGGCGGGTTTCGTATTCCAGAAATTCCACTGGCAACCCCTGGCTCAGGATGAAAGCGACCCGTACGCCCTCGGAGGGAGAATTGGGCTGGATGATGACGTCCTCGCCCTCCAGGGCAGCATCCAGGTCATCCACCTCAAAGGCGATATGGGGCACGTTCCGGACGATATCCGGGGCGTTGGAATGGGGCTCGAAACGAAGCCATTCAATGCCATAGGGGTTGGTATCAAAGGGCACCAGGTAAATCCCAAGATGGGGAACATGGACCTCGTTGGGACGAGGCTCCGTGGTGGGCATCCCCAGATGGTGATATCGAAGACCGGGTTTTGTGTCGTGCTTGGTCATGGTGCGGCTCTGAAAAAGAAGAGGTCCACGGATGAACACGGATGGACACGGATAAAAGCAAAAAGGGAGAAAAGAAAAAATGGTGTTGTGCCGTTGTGTTCAGTCTGGTTTCGCTAAGTCCGAGCGTGAAAAATAGTCTGTATCTTTATGCTTTTTTTATCCGTGTCCATCCGTGTTCATCCGTGGATTGTCTTTTTACTCTACGTACTTCCCAATCACGCCTTCCGCCACGCGCCGGGTGAGGCCGTGGTAGCTGGGAGCTGTTTTGGCAAAGACTTCACGAGCCAATTCTCTTCCCGCTGAGGTCTTGCCAAGCGCTTGATACAGAGGCCTCACGTATTTCATGCGCCCCACGGTGGAGAGCACCTGCTGGACGCGTGCGAAGACCGGCGCATAGCCGCTGCCCGCTGCGAGACAGAGCCATTCCACCAAGATTTCGTAATTGCCACGCTCGGTGAGTTTGAGCCTGCCATCCAGCCAGGCGCAATCCTCGGTGTTGAGTTCGCGTGGCAGTTGCTGGAGGTAAATCAGGAGTTCGCTCATGCCCCATGCCTGGATCTGATCATCGCTGGGCCGCTGTCCCGTCTTCCAGCCCTGGGCCAGCGCCGTAATAGCTTCGAGGGTGGGTGAAACGAAGCGGGGCGCATCGGCGGGAATGCCAGGTTCGTTCAGCCAGGCCTTGGCGTTCACGCGCTCCAGCAGGCCAGGGAATTGCTCTTCCACAAAGGCGCAGAACTGTTCGGTGGTGATGCTCTGGAAGCGGAAGCGCTTCATGTAGGTCTTTAGGAATTCCGCGAAGGCCGTTTCGCCCACGGCGCGCTCCATCGCGACCACCAAACGGGCGCCCTTCTCGTAGGGAATGCTGCTGAAGGCATCATCGGGATCGATGCCTTCCAAGTGGGTGCGCAGTTTGGTCAGTTCGGGTTGGTCGACAAAGCGCGCCAGGCTATCGTCTAGGGCCTTTTGGCCCAGGGCCCAGCCCATGGTCTCCGCGTCTTTTCCGTGCAGCACGCGCAGGATGCGGCGCTCGGCCCAAACGGTGAAGCCCTCGTTCAACCAAAAATGTTCGGCGGTGGCGTTGGTCACCAGATTACCCGTCCAGCTGTGGGCCAGTTCGTGGGCGACCACGTCGACTAGGCTGCGGTCGCCTGCCAACAACGTGGGGGTGAGGAAGGTCATGCGGGGGTTTTCCATGCCGCCGTAGGGGAAGGAAGGGGGCAGCACCAGCATGTCGTAGCGATCCCAATCGTAGGGTCCGAAGAGCCCTTCGGCTTTGCCCACGAAGGCTTCGGTTTCGGCGAATTCCCATGCGGCCTTCTCGATGGTGGCGGGTTCGGCCCATACGCGCACGCGGGGCGAGACATCGCGGCCTTCCAGTTCGCCTACGGCGAGGGCCAGCAAATAGCTGGGGATGGGCTGAGGCATCTTGAAGCTGAAGGTGCGCCAGCCGGGGGCGGCCGGTTCATCACCGTTCGGACCGGCACTCATAACGGCCGTGAGGCCTTCGGGAACCGTGATTTTTGCGTCGTAGCTCACCCGCGCCACGGCGCAATCCTGGCAAGGCACGAGGGTGCGGGCATGGATGGCCTGGCACTGACTGAAGAGGAAGGGCTGCTTACCACCGGCCGTTTGTTGCGGTTCGAGCCATTGGAGCCCCAGGGCCTCGGGACTAGTCTCATAGGCGATGGTGATGCCCATGGTGCCCGCTGGTAGGTGCAGACGCAGGCGGCGCCCCAGGATGGGCTCCTCCTCGCCCAGCTCAAAGGGCAAGGTGGCCGCCGTGGCGGTGATGTAGACCCGGTGGATGTCTAGTCCCTTGGTGTCAAGGTCCAGCGTGCCTTCCACCCCTGTGCCCGGAAAGACAAGCGTGGCTTCGCCTTGCAATACCTTGCGGTCAAAATCGGTGCGCAACCAAAGACTCCATTTCTGAGTGCGAGGCTGAGCGTCGTCAAAATAGGAATGGGGGTCGATGCGGGTCATGGTAAGCCTCCAGAACGCGGCTCGAAGCTGCGGAAGGGTTCAAGGGAGCTGACAAAGGGCCGTTAAAAAATGGGACTTTGCCTATTATCCTCAGTGGAGTGCGGGGATGGGGGTCACAACTCCTGATCTCCGTATCTGCCCCAGCGACATTGCCCGATTGTTTGAGAGTTTTCTTGGCGTCTTGCGGATTATCTGTTTTCCCAAAAACGAGACTGTGGACTGAAAGGCCAAGTCATACCAGCAAAACGCGAAACCCCTGTTCTTGCTTGTCGATTCCCGGAAATCTGTGAGGAATCCAAAAAATTGGTTCTTCGCAGGTTTCCGGGGAAAACCCATCAGGGTTCGGGTTCAAGGTGTTCTCAAGGGAGGGTCGAATCCTTTTCCATCGTTGTGTATCGCTGTCCATCGCTGGCTCAACTCTTTTGCGAATTAGGGCTGAGATGCGGGCAGACGAAGCTCAACAACCGCCATTCTACGAATCGTCGTAGCTAAAATTGCAGGG
>JAUYES010000614.1 GCA_030691225.1 Holophaga sp.
AAGCCCTTGAATCCAAAATTGAAGGAGAAGGTCATGGCTATGGGCTGCAAATATGGATCCCACCGCGTGCTGGAGCCGAAAGGCGTCCTGCCCCAGCCGGCGGCGCGGATCAGCAACGATATGTCCACCGTGTTTGAGAACGAAATCTTGGTGGATGTGATCGCGCTGAATATTGATAGCGCCAGCTTTACCCAGATCGAGGAAGAGGCCGGGCACGATGTTGAAAAGATCGGCGCCAAGATCCTCGAAATCGTGGGTAAAAAGGGCAAGATGCAGAACCCTGTGACGGGTTCTGGCGGCATGTTTATTGGCAAAGTTGCTCAGATGGGCAGTGCTCTGGTGAATCACGAACTCAAGGTGGGTGACAAGATCGCTTCCCTGGTTTCGCTCAGCCTGACGCCCCTCAAGATCGAAAAGATCATCAAGATTTATCCCGATATCGACCGGGTGGAAATCATAGGCCAGGCAATCCTCTTCGAGAGCGGCATCTTCGCCAAACTCCCCGAAGACATGACCGAAAGCCTTGCCCTGGCCGCCTTGGATGTGGCGGGTGCTCCTGCTCAGGCCGCCAAGCTTGTGAAGCCTGGCCAGAGCGTGCTCATTCTGGGTGCGGGTGGAAAATCCGGCATGCTGGTCGCGTACGAAGCCATGAAGCGTGTGGGCCCCACGGGTCGCGTGGTCGGCAATGTGTATTTGGCCGACGACAAAACGATTCTGGATGAACTGGGTGTGTGCCACGAAGTGGTTGTAGCGGATGCCACAAGGCCCATCGAATTTCTGAACGCCGTGCTCGCAGCCAATGGCGGTCGGGAATACGACATCGTGGTTAACTGCGTGAACGTTCAAAACACCGAGATGTCCAGTATTTTGCCCTGCCGCCAAGAAGGCATCGTCTACTTCTTCAGCATGGCCACGCACTTTGGCAAGGCCGCTCTAGGTGCCGAAGGCGTGGGCAAGGACATCACGATGATCGTTGGCAACGGCTACACCAAGGATCACGCCGAGATCACGCTATGGGAACTCCGCGAAAATCCAAAACTGCGGAAATTGTTTGAGGAACGGTACGTATAAAACACACCGCCAAGACGCGAAGGCGCCAAGAAAAATTGATTTTTCTTAGCCTTTCTTCGCGTCTTGGCGCCTTGGCGGTTCATCCTTCTTTTTTGGAGAAAACTCATGGCCCTTTCCGCACCCAAGCTCGATCTCACGAAATCCATGAAGATGTACGAAGAGAGTCAAGCGCTCTCTCCGGGCGGCATGATGGGCATCCGTCGGCCCTACAACTTCATCCCCGGCGAATACCCGATCTTCCTGGAACGCGGCTACGGTGGGCATATCGTCGATGTGGATGGCAACGATTACATCGATATGCTCTGCGCCTACGGGCCGATCATCATGGGCTACAACGAGCCCGAGATAAATG
>JAUYES010000619.1 GCA_030691225.1 Holophaga sp.
CAATGAAATTAGCGACGGCATCGCGTATGTAGCGTACGCCCTTGCTCTCGGAATAGGCCCCCATCCCGTGCTTGGTGCCCTTCAGCAGGGCCTTGGCGGTCTGCACCACATCGGCAGGGAAGTGATGGTCGCCCTGCTCGATCAGTTCGGGATACTGGCACAGGGCCAGGATCTGCCGGATGTAGGTGAGGGGCTTCTGTTCCAGGGCCTGGGGATTGCCGATGTTGCAGTAGATGATTTCCTTGCCGCCGCGCTCCAGTTCCTGCGCCCGGGCCACGATGGGGCCGCGCACCGCGTATTCCGTTTCCAGGACGGCCTTGCCGAGATCCTTGAGCTGAATGGTCATGGGTGATCCTTTTGGGAAACGGGCGGGGAAGGCCATCGCCTGAACTGGAAATTTTGCGCTTACAGCTCTCTGGGTTCAATGCGTCGGGGCGAGGTGTGACCGATTCCCGAATGGATTGGAAATCGGCCACTTCGGCGGGAAGATGGGTATTCGTTCTTTGCCAGGAGCCCCCATGCGACCCGAGCACCCCATCGTTCTCATTACCGGCGCCAGCGCAGGCTTCGGTGAAGCCACAGCGCGCTTGCTGGCGGCCCAGGGCTGTCACCTGATCCTGGGGGCGCGGCGGGTGGAGCGGGTGCAGGCGCTGGCTCAAGAACTGGCGATGAAACATGGCGTCCAAACCTTCGCCGACCAAGTCGATACCCGTGATACCGGGAGCGTGAACGCTTTTGTCGCCGCTGGCGCAGCGGCTCTCGGTGGGTTGCATGTGGTCGTGGCCAATGCTGGTTTGGCTTCGGGCCTTCACAAGATTTGGGAAATCCCCGACGAAGACATGGAAGCAATGATGCGCACCAACGTGGAAGGAGTGGTGAAAACCATCCGTGCCGCATTGCCCTTCGTGCGCGAGAGCGGTTGGGGCCATATCTTCTTCATTGGCAGCACCGCTGGACATGCCACCTATGAGGGCGGCGGCATTTACTGCGCCTCCAAGCACGGCGTGAAAGCCCTAGCCCAGACCCTGCGCCTGGAACTCTGCGGCGAACCCATCCGTGTCACCAGCATCGATCCCGGCATGGCCGAAACGGAATTTGCCTTGGTGCGTTTGCAAGACCCTGAGAAGGCAAAGAATCTCTACAAGGGCATTGACGCGCTGGCGGGTGCCGATATCGCGGAGTGCGTGCGCTGGTCGCTGGATTTGCCCGAGCACGTCAACATCGACGAACTGATCGTGAAGTGCCGAGATCAGGCGAGCCACACCATGGGGAAGGTGAATCGCAAGGCCTGAAAAAGATCATTCACCACAGAGGGCACAAAGAGCACAGAGAAAAACAGAAAAGACACAAAGGGGAAAAGATAAGGCACAGAGAGGAAAACGTTGGGGGGGCATCGCGAGCGCACGGTTTGGGTGGGTAGTCCGCAACACGGGTCTTCAATCAACCGCTGCTGCTTATCCAACCCATCACAGGAACCTTCTTTGTGTCTTTTTTTTAATACTCTGTGCCTGCTTTTGTCTTTCTTTGTGCTCTTTGTGTCCTCTGTGGTGAACCCTTTTTTACTTACCGGGTTCCAGCGGTTTGTTGTGGGAAAGAAGATACTTCGACCACTGATGAAAGCCCACGGTAAGTGCCTTCATTTGTGCGGTGCGGGCGGGGTCTTTGGCGGCGAGATCCTGGGGGTCAGCTTCATCCAACCGGTACAGGGCGGGTTGACCGTTGGGCTCCAGGTTCAGGTAGTAATCTCCCTGGACCAATCCGGTGCGGGCGGGTTGGCGGAAAAGCGTGTAGGTGAAGGCGGCGCCCTTTTCCTCCCAAATTGGGTCGAGCAGATCCTTGCCAAGTGTTTGGTGCCGGTAGGGCCGACCCAGGAAGGACATAAGGGTGGGCAGAATATCCATCTGACTACCTACGCTATGGATTCGGCGACCCTCTTTCTGGAAACCTGGTGCGTAGATCACGAAGGGGATGCGGAAGGTGGCTAGGTTTAGATCGCCGAAGCGGGGATCCGTGTTGCCTCGTGGCACACCGTGGTCTGCCCAGATCACGAATACCGTGTTGCGGAAATAGGGCGCCCGCTCGGCAGCCTCAAAGAATTTGCGAAGACTGTAGTCCATGAGGCGAACGGAGTTGTATTCCTCGCTGGAGACAAAGCCCGCGGATTTCAGTTCGGCATCCGGTCGCATTTCTACGGTGAAATCCTTGAGGTGCTTCGGAATAGTGAAGGGCGGATGATTGCCGCTGGTTTGCACATAGGCCCAGAAGGGGCGGGTCTTGGTGACCAGGGCTTGATGCGCTTGCTGCAAAAGATCTGCATCCGAAATGCCCCAGACATCCACCACGGGAACATCGGGAAAGGAGCCTTCATCGTGGATTACGAGCCCCTTGAAGTTGTTTTTCAATACCCCACGGATTTGGGCCCAGTTCGCGCTGCCCCCCAGCCAAAAGCTGCGGTCCCGCTCGCCCAGGGCCGAGATTACGGAATGCTGGTCCACCAGTAGGGGATTGCGGGTGGCGTTCTGCACGGTGGTTACGTCGGGCGTGCCAAACAGGGTGGCAAACATGGAGCGGCTGGTGTTGGGCAGCACGACCTGAAAGCGATCGAAGTAAAGGCCTCGTCCACTGAGTTCATCCAGGAACGGAGTAGGCTTCAGGGGATTGCCTCCAAGGCCCGTCTTGAAAGCGGACAGGCTCTCCAGCTGGATGAAGACAACGTTGGGTTCGCCGTCGATATGGCCAAGGGGGCGGCCTTCTCGGAGGAGCGTGGGAAGGCCCTCGGAATCCAAGGCCACGGGAATGCCAAAATATTCCGCTAGGGCCGCGTGGGTGGCCTTGACCTTGTCCAGATCGTAGGTTTCCCCAGAGTCGGCGCGAGTTTCCAGAAAAAACAGAAGGGGGTTCAGTGCCAAATGGGCGTGAAATCCTTTTTTCGCATCGAAGGCTTCGCTCCAGCGCAGGGGATAGCGGCTCCATTTTCCATACATGCCAAAAAGGAGCAGAAGCGTAACCAGAACATTGCCTATTTTGATGATCCGGGGGGACCAAAGCGACTTGGAGAATCTTCGGGACCCACGGGCAAGGCCCGTTATCGCGAGAATCAGAATGACGATGAGCGCAAGCGTTAGCCGCACCACGGGGTAGCTTTCCCACATCATGCGGAGGCTGGTGCTGGCATTTTCCGCAAAGATAAGCAGATTGCCGTTGAGACGAGTGTGGATATAGCCGTAGCTTCCGAAATCCACGAAATAGCCGAGGGTCACGACTGCCACCAAAAAACCGGCGAATAGGCCCCAAATCCATCGAGCCGATCGATGCACCTCGATTCCAAATCCCCGAAACATCCAGCGGTGGATAACGACCAGCATCAGGAAAGCCAGCAACCAGGGGCGGGCCGCCCGGTCATCGGCCATGGCGATGATCACGAGGCCAACATACACGGCGAGGGTGAGCACCAAACTTGGTGCAGCCCAGAGAGTTCGCCAGGAGGTGGAGGTTCGGGGCTCTCCAGGTTTAAGAAGTAACCAGGCCGGGAGGATCAGGATCGCAGCCAATCGGAAATCGAACTTGAGGCCCAAATATAAGGCCCGCCACGTTTCCCCGTTAGCCAGGCCCGCGAGGCCTTCAAAATGCCAGAGAAAGGCCAATCGGAAGAGTTGAAACGCTGCCAGGGTGATGACGAGAACGATCAGCAGAAAGCGGAATTTCGAGCGAGCGGCGAGCATGGAACTCCTGGAATGGCCCGAATCGCGACCAACCGAGGGCGCGAACCAGGGCTTTGGCTAGAGCTGTTTGTGGATTCGCTTCACCACAAAGCGCGGCCGGTCGCGCACTTCCTGGTAGATGCGACCGATGTATTCGCCCAGCAGGCCAAAGGCTATGAACTGGCATCCCACAAAGAAGAACAGGATGGCAAAGAGGCTGAAAACCCCACCCACGGTGCCTTCCGGGTGGACGAAGCGGTAGGTCAGCAAGCCGACGAACAGGATGAAACCCACGATGGCAATTAAGATGCCCACCACGGTGAGCATCTGGAGGGGCAGCAGGCTGAAGCTGGTGAGCAGATCGAACTGCAAATTGATGAGCTTCCAGATGCCATATTTACTGGTGCCAGCGGCACGCTCGGCGTGAGCCACGGGCACTTCGGCGATGCGCTTGGCGAAGGAATTGGCCAGGGCTGGGATGAAGCTCGAACGCTCCTTGCACTGGAGCATGGCGTCCACGATTTCCCGGCGATAGGCCCGCAGCATACAACCATAGTCGTTGAGTTTTACGCCGGTGGTCTTGCGCGTAACGGCGTTCACGATCTTGCTGGGCAGGGTGCGGAACAGGCTGTCGTTATCCATGCGGCCTTGGCGCCAACCGCCAACGACATCGAAGCCTTCCTCTATTTTTGCCACCAACTTGGGAATCTCTTCGGGTGGGTTTTGAAGATCGGCATCAAGCGTGACGACCACTTCGCCTGCCACGATGGCAAAGGCCCCAAAAATGGCACTGTGCTGGCCGTAATTTCGATTGAATTCCACTACGGAGACCCGGGGTTCCTGATCGGCGATGGCCTGCAACATCTCCAGGCTGCGATCCCGGCTGCCATCATCGGTGAATACCACTTCCCAGCCCTTTTCTGGGTTGGCGAAATGCTCCTGAAGGGTCTTGGAAAGGCGCTCCCAAAGGACCGGAATGTTTTCTTCCTCATTAAAAATGGGGATAACGATGCTTAGGTAAGTGTTGTTCATTGGGTAAGGCTCCATACTGATTCTAGCGCTAGGCTAATCTTTGCGTTCCAACCGGAGCTGTCCATGGCCGAACCCCGTATCCTACTGGTCGAAGACGAACTGAGCCTCGCCGAAGGCATCAAGCTTAACCTCGAAATGGAAGGTCTGCCTTGTGAGTGGATCACTCGGGGCGACGAGGCCCTTAAACGAATTCTGAACGAGACCTACGATTTAGTGCTGCTGGATGTCATGCTCCCTGGCATGGATGGCTTCTCTGTTTGCGAGCGGATCCGGGCCGCCAAGAACTTCACGCCCATTCTGTTTCTCACGGCCAAGAACACCGAGGATGATCGCATCCACGGCTTTGAAACTGGCGGGGACGACTATTTGGGCAAGCCCTTCCAGGTTCGGGAACTGCTGGTGCGAGTGCGGGCCATCTTGCGCAGGGAAGCCTGGTACCAGAATCGTTCGTTGGGCAGCCGCCTGAAATTCTGTCTTCACTGGGTTGATTTTGAGAACTACTGTGGCGAAGGCCCAGCCGGGGCCTTTCAGTTAGGCGTTAAGGAATGCATGATCCTAAAACTTCTGATGGAACGGCCCGGCCAAGTGGTGAGTCGCACGGAAATTCTGGACAAGGTCTGGAGCGACGAGACCTACCCCACAACACGGACCGTGGATAACTTTATTGTTCGCATTCGCCGCGCCATGGAAACAGACGCCCACCACCCCCGCTACGTCCACACCGTGCGCAGTGTGGGTTACACCTTTGATCCAGAAGGGCGACAGCGAAAGGGTGAGGAGTAGTCCTCATCCCAGCAGATCGGTCATGGCCTGCTTGAGCTTCTTGAGGTCAAAGGGTTTGCCGAGGTGAGGTAGCTTGGATTTCTCCAGGAAGGCGCGCGTTTCAGGATCGAAGGAATCGCC
>JAUYES010000634.1 GCA_030691225.1 Holophaga sp.
TACGTATGGCTGCCGGATACTGCCGGCGGTGGCTACACCAACTTCAATCGCTACTGGTTTGCCCAGCTCGACAAGCAGGGTGCCGTGATCGACGAGCGCTTCAACGGCGGCGGCAGCGCGGCCGACTACATCATCGATTACCTGAAGAAGCCCGTGAATAGCTACTGGGCCGTGCGCTACGGCGCGGATTTCCGCCAGCCCTTCGGCACCATGCCGGGGCCCAAAGTCATGCTCATCAACGAGCATGCAGGCAGTGGCGGGGATTACATGCCCTGGCTCTTCAAGCGCGCGGGTCTGGGCCCCCTCATCGGCAAACGCACCTGGGGCGGTCTCGTGGGCATCGGCGGCTATCCCACCCTCCTGGACGGCGGTACCATCACGGCGCCCCACTTCGCGTTCTACACGCCCGAGGGCAAGTTCGGCATCGAGAATGAGGGAGTGGCCCCGGATCTCGAAGTGGATCTGGATCCCAAGGCTTGGCGCGAGGGCCGCGACACGCAGCTCGAACGGGGTGTGAAGGAAGTCCTGGACGCTCTCAAGAAGCAGCCACCGACTCAGGTCAAGCGGCCACCCTACCCCAACCACCACAAGTAGCGGACAGTCGCAATTCCGAAGAGGCCGGGCAACCGGCCTCTTTGTTTTCTGGAGATCAGGGAATCAGCGACTCCAGCCCCAAGGCCCGGATCGGCGCCATTACGAATTCGCGCTGTCGGGCACGGGGATGGGGAAGAATCAGCTCGAGCATGTCCCAAGGCACAGCGAGGCCCTCGGGCCTTCGCCAGCGCCAGGTACCGCGGTGCCCTTCCACGGCGATGATGTCGAGGTCCAGGGTGCGCGGCGCGTTGCGGCCCGCGCTGCGGTCTCGCCCCTGAGCCAGTTCGATGCGAAACAGGGCCTCCAGGAGAAGCTTGGGATCAGTGCCTGCGTAGTCCACTATTGCTGCCGTGTTTAGATAAGCGGGGCCAAGCCCTGATTCATCGGGTGTCTCCATCACCAAGGGCGAAGGCTGCACGGAACCCAATTTCGCCAGGGCGGCAAGCCCCGCGTCTAGATGGGCTTGGCGATTGCCGAGGTTGGAACCGAGCGCGATGAGAGCTTTCACTTCAGCGGCGCGTCATCGGGCTCATCCTGAGCCCGCCGCCCCTTCGGGCCGCCACTTCGCGCCGGTGGCCCTCCGCATCCTGCTGCGGGCTCCCGTGTTCCGCGACGACCAGGGTCCGGATTCCGCCCCGGATCAGGAAATCGCCTTCGACCCGCATCCACAGGGGGTTGGTGGCTTTGACAAGATCATCCAGGATTTGATTGGTGACGGCTTCGTGGAAGGCGCCTTCGTTGCGGAAGCTCCATAGGTAGAGCTTCAAACTTTTACTTTCCACGCAGAGCTGGTCGGGTTGGTAGGTAATGCGCAGCTTGGCGAAATCCGGCTGTCCTGTCATGGGGCAAAGACAGGTGAATTCTTCGGTCTCGAATACGATTTCAAACGCGCGGCCGGGGCGTGGGCTGGCGAAGGTCTCTAGTTTCTTGCTGGGTTCGGTGACTCGGCGTTTAGGAAGCGTTTTCAGAGTGGGTTCCGATTTGACTCGTGGCATGGCTGCTCCGCAGGGCTTTAATTTTTGTGGAGGGTCGATAGGAAGGTGGTTAGGGCCGACTTTGCGGGTTCACCATCCAGATCTAGGTCGTTGTGATGGGCATTGGGAACTTCGCACCAAGCTTTTTTGGGCGAAGCCGCTGCGTCGAAAATCTTGCGGCCTGATGACAGCGGTACTGTTTCATCTGCGGTGCCATGGATCACGAGAAGGGGTGAATTTACCTGGCCCATTTCCTCCACCGGAAAGGGATGCATGGCTGCAACCTCAGCGCAGGGTTTTAAGCGAAGGAAGGGGCGCACGTACCACGGGGCAAGGCGACTCCAGGAGGGAATCACATCCTGGGCCGAGGAAATGGGGGCCTGCAGGATTAGGCCAGTCAAGGGTCTCTGGGCCGCCAGATGGATAGCCGCCACGGTGCCGATGGAAAACCCGTAGACCATGGTTGGAGATTCTTTCCGTAGCGCGGAAGTCCCATCCCAAATGCGCACGGCGTCTCCCGCCAAGGAACGCAGGCCAGGCGTTCCATCGCTGGTGCCATAACCTCGATAGTCCACACAAATGACATTCATGGCCAACCGCTCGGACAGCAGGCAGAGTCTCTGATAGGCGTTGAAAAGCCGATCGCCATTGCCATAAAAGTAAATGACTGTGGGGAACCCCTCGCCACGTTTTAGGAACCACCCTCGCAGGGCGCCACCTTCAGGAAGGGGTATTTCGATATTTGTGCGCTGAATGCGATCCGAAAGCGTGGGCGTCTTTCGTGGCATGAACAGCTGGGCTTCGCTGACGTGGCGTGTGCACCCAAGGCACATGGCAACCATAGGAACGAGAAGGGTCCGCCAGGGATTCATTATCTGCCTCAGGGCTTCAAGGGGTTTGGGCGCGTGGAATAGGGAATTGGATCTTGCGCGCCCGCTTCGTGAAATCCGCGGAGTCGCAAGAGGCAAGAATCGCAATGCCCACAGGCTTTTTCTTCTCCTTGATAGCAGCTCCAAGAGAGATGCAAGGGCGCACCTAGCGCAAGGCCCTTGGCCACGATCTGCGCTTTGTGGAGGTGAATGAGCGGTGCGTGTAGCTTCAGCCTGGTTTCGGGTTTGGTCCCGAGGTTGGCGGTGGCTTCAAAGGATTTCAAGAAGGCCTCGCGGCAATCGGGATACCCGCTGCTGTCTTCTTCCACGAACCCGACGAAGATGTGTGGGGCTTGGAGAACTTCCGCCCAGCTCACGGCTGTGGCTAGGAGATGCGCATTGCGAAAGGGCACATAGCTAACCGGTACGCCTTCGCGCTGCAGATCCCCTTCGGGAAGGGGAATCGTTGGATCGGTGAGGGCCGAGCCGCCGATTTTGCGGAGATTCTCAAAACTGATGACTAGACGACGGTTATGAGGGATGGAGTAGAAATCCGCAATGTCATGGAAGGCGCGCCGTTCGCGTGCCTCCGTTAGTTGACCGTAGTCCGCATGAAGCAGCGCCAGTTCAAAACCTTCGGCTTTGGCGATGGCGGCAGCGACGCAGGAATCCAGGCCACCCGAAAGAGAAATGACAGCGAGATCAACCATTGAGTGACTCCGCTCGTGTTTCGAGTTCGTTGAGTTTGGCTTCGAGATCGGCCTGATGGGCTGTTTCGGTGCGGGCATCGGTGATCCGGAAGGGCTCACCGTAATACACCACCACCTTCGAGAAGGGCTTAGGTACCAGCATTTCGTCCCAGGTGTTGAGTTTCCAGGCGCGAGTATAGGCCACGCAGACAGGCACCAGCCAGGCTCCCGTTTTTCGTGAAACCGCGAGCACGCCTGGCTTGACGCGCTGTCGCGGGCCTCGGGGTCCATCCACCGTGATGCCGAGATCCCAGCCTTGCTTAACGATCTGAATCATCTTCACCAAGGCTTGGGCACCGCTATGGCCTGTGGTGCCGCGCACTGCGTGGATTCCATACCAGCGCCAGGTGGCGGCGCTGCGCTCACCGTCTTTGCTATCACTGGAAAGAATGGCCACGCCCCGCCGCTCGCCTGCGGCGTTTTTTCGTTTGAAGGGGTAGGCCACGGGCATCATGACCAGGCGGCGATGGAAGAAACAAAGAACGAAGCGTTCGTCTCGATCCACAAAGCCCTGCACGATCTCGAAACCTTCCCGCTTCACGCGGAGGGTACTTTTCAAAACTCGGTGAAGGCAATACACCAAGAATGGGACCAACCGGAAATTCACCCACTGGGAGAAGGGGGATCCCAACGGCCGTCCACGTTGGACAATCGCAATCTTAGGCTTGATGGCCATCGCCGCAAACCTCCTGGCGGGTGATGGAAAACCCGCGATCGCAGTAGTCACAGCGGACTTCTGCCGTATCGCCTTCGCCGAAGAGATCCTCGATGCGATCTTTCGGAAAGCCCGTAAACACAGCAAGCAGCGCTTCCTTGCTGCACCGACAGCGGTATTCCACTTCGTGGGTGGATAGACGCGTGGCGCCATCACCTTGGTTGATCCACCGAATAAGAAAATCTGGATCCCGCTCCCAGTTGGGAACGACTTCAAGGCCTTCGAGTGCATCCACTAGGCGTTTCATCCGTTCCGGAGGGCAGGCTGGAAGCGGTTCCACCAGCAGGCCGCCGGCCTCTCCGGTAGAAGCGTCACACCAAACCGTCAGGCTGGCTTGGACTTGCTCGGAATGCTGCAGGTAGGCCTCGATTTGGGCGGAAATGCCACCTTCTACCAAGGGCAGTTTCCCAATGTAGGGCTCGCCGCCGATTCCAGAACGCATGACTTGCAGAAGACCTGGAGCGTGGAGCCAGGGTCCATCGGGATTCGCATCGGCGACATCGAGGAAGCCTCGGAGCATCCCGTCTGGCCAGGAATCCGCCACGATGGCTTGGCCGCGACCCGCGCTTCGGATAAGTAGTTGGAGGCGCTCGCCAAACATGGAGCGGGATTGAAGCAGGAGTGCACCCGCCATCAATTCTGTGAGACAGGCACAGGCTTCGGCTTCTAAGTAGGGATGGCCTCGCCGCACGCCATCCCAGAGCGAGCGGGCATCCAGGGCCGCCATGCGAATGTGTTGATCTGAACTAAGGGCTCGAACAACCCGAGCCGAGGCAAGCGATTCCGTCATCCTTCCAGTGTAGCGGGTGATTGTGCCCGGCTTCGGGTACCCTCAAAGGTCCTGGATTGCCTATGCCGACCGAAAGCCGCCGCCGCACCGCTCTTGCCCTACAGGGCGTCTTCGGACGCTCGTATCGGGTTCCCGAGTCATGGGATGAAGGGCTTTCATCCGAAGATGCCGCCCTGGCACAGGCGATTCTCGGACTTTGTCTTCGCCACTGGGGCGGTCTCGATGCCTGGATTCGTCCTCGATTAAAGACGCCGAATCGGGGTCTTCCCATTGGTAGTCATACCGCGATTGCCATGGGTTTGGCTCAGTTGGCGTGGTTGCCAGGTGTGCTGAGTCACGCCGCCGTAAATGAATCCGTGCTACTAGCCGCGGATCCAGCTCTTGGTTTTCCAGCACACAAGGGGCTCGCCAACGCCCTCCTGCGGCAGGCATCGAAGAATCGTGAAGCCTTAAGGGCCGAACTGGATGCCCTACCCGCGTCGCTTGATCGATCACCCTTCGTGGACCAGACTCTGCGCGCGGCGCTGGCGCCG
>JAUYES010000639.1 GCA_030691225.1 Holophaga sp.
GGTGAGGGCCTCCTCCCATGGTTTCCTTTGTGTTGAGTGGTACGAGCAGAGCCCTTTCCTAGCGCCTATTCGGGGATATCCCCGCTTTCAAGCCATGCTGCATAGCCTGCAAGAACGCCGGGCCTTGCTGGCTGAGCGCTTCCCCCTCAGCGCCTTCGGGTTTTAAGCGCCACAGGGTTGTAATCTGAATTCATGCGACCGACCACTCTGCCCGCCATCATGTCCCTGCTCCGTAACCCCGAAACGGGCTGCCCATGGGATCTGAAACAGGATCATCAGACCCTGGCGAAATACCTCCGCGAAGAAGCCGCCGAGACGCTGGACGCCCTCGCCGCCCATGTGGTGGGCGACGCCGAAAAAGAGCGTCACCTCTGCGAAGAGCTGGGTGATCTCTGGCTGCAGGTGGTCTTCCACGCGCAACTGGCCCAAGAGCGCGGTGCCTGGGATCTCCATGATGTAGAGCAGGCCATCGTCGACAAACTCATCCGACGCCATCCCCATGTCTTTGCGGAAGTGGACGTGGCCAATGCCGACGAAGTGCTTGTGAATTGGAAGGCGATCAAGCAAGAAGAAAAATCCGAATTGGGCCACGCCAGTGCCACCCGCGTAATGGATGGCATCGCGAAATCCCTTTCGCCCTTGGAAGAAGCCATGGAGATCGGCCACCGCTGCGCCAAGGTGGGCTTCGAATGGCCCGACATGGACGGCGTGCTGGATAAGGTGAAAGAGGAAATCGCCGAACTCTCCGCCGAAAGCGAACCGCTGCGAGTCGAAGAGGAATTCGGCGATGTGCTCTTTAGCCTCGTGCAGTGGGCGCGAAAGAAAGGTGTGGATCCCGATCGCGCCCTGCGCCGCCAAATGCGACGTTTTACGGGCCGCTTTGCCCACGTGGAAGATTTCGCAGTCGCCAATGGCGGATGGGAAAACCAGAACCTGGAAGGCATGGAAGCCGTTTGGCAAGCGGCCAAGCGAAAGCCCTGAACAGAAGTTCCTTCGAATCTTTCTCCGTGCTTTTGTGATGATTTTAAAATTGCAACGGAGCTAAAGCCAGGGTTCACCATTTCTTCTTGCTTCATTTTGCAATCTCGAACCTTCGCCCAAGAATGGAACCATGATCCCGTTGCCCTTCTACTTCGTCACGCTTACCCAATCCACCTGGGAAGAGGCCGTGCATTGCGTCAACAGCCTTCCCCCCGAAGCCATGCCGGAACTGCGGCTAGATCTGTTTCCCGAATACGCCCCTGCCACCCTGGTGGATGCCCTTGGTCGGCGCTGCCTGGTGAGTTGTCGGCGTGTGAGTGAAGGCGGCCAATGGCATGGCACCGAAGTCGAGCGGCTGGAGCGCTTGCTGGCGGCGCTGGAAGCCCGTCCGGCCTGGGTGGATCTGGAATGGGAACTCGAGGTTCCCACCGAAATTCGCGAGCACCGTTTCCACACCCGCCTGTTGCGCAGCGTCCACGTTCCCGCTGGCGTGTTTGACCTAGCCTCGCGCTTGGAGAACTTACCCGAGGGCGATGCCTACAAGTGGGTGGGCATCGCCGACCGGCTTGCGGATAATGCCCATTTAAAACCCCTGCTGGCGCACTGTCGGGATCACAGCATTCCGCTCTCGGCCTTCCTCATGGGGCCCAAGGGATTGCCCAGCCGCTGCCTTCAGAACGTCTGGGGTGGGGCCTTCACCTATGCCGCGCCCGATAATGGTCCCGCCGCCGCCCCCGGTCAGTTGCCCTTAGCCATCATGCAGGGCTGGCGGTTGCACCGATTGAATCCCACCTTCGCGCTCTGTGGCGTGATGGGCGATCCCGTGCTGCATTCCCGAGGACCGGCCTTCCACAACCTCCGGTTTCAGCGCCATTTCAAGGATCTGCTCTACCTGCCCCTGCAATGCGCCAAGGCCGAAGAAGCCGCTGAAGCCCTGGAGGCTTTGGCCATTCTGGGCGTAAGCATCACCGCGCCCCTCAAGGAGACCCTGCCCACCTTGCTGGGCCTGCAAGGGCCTCTTAACACCCTGTGGAGGCGTTCAATCACCGAGCCCTGGCAAGGCGCCAATACCGATGCCGAAGCGCTGAGCCAAGCCCTTTCGCCCCTCGCAAAAGGCCCCGTGCTCTTGCTGGGCGATGGTGGCGTGGCGGCAACCTCCCGCACCGTGCTGGAGGCTCAGGGGTTTCCCTGCCACCAAGCATCGCGACGCAGCCCCCTATCACCCCAGGAAGTGGCCGCCGCAAGGCCCGTGGGCGTGATCCAAGCCACGGGCCTGGGCATGCAGGAAGGCGATCCCGCGCCCTTTCCAGACCTTCTGGAAGCAGCTCTGCCCACCCTTCGTTGGGCCGTGGAATGGGTCTACAAGACCGAGACGACCTTTGCGGACTGGGCCCAGGCCCACGACCTCCAAATCATTGCTGGCAGCACCCTGTTCGAAGCCCAGGCCGAGGCCCAGTCCCAGCGGTTTATTCAGGAGTGTGGGTAGGGCCGTGGTGGCTAGATTCACCCCGGTTGGTCCTACCCAATCGCTTTCAAATTAACCCGGATTTTGCGTTTGATGCTGATTGAAAAACGGGCTCTTCGGATTTGCGGAAGCAGAAAAGACGAAACACCAAGACACCAAGACGCCAAGCAAACCTTTGAACACCCAAGCGACAGGTCGCCGGATCCCGCCTAGCG
>JAUYES010000640.1 GCA_030691225.1 Holophaga sp.
GGCGATGGCTTCTTTGTGCGCCTCTGTTTTGGGAGCAGAGGGTCGAAGGTTCGAATCCTTTCGCCCCGACCAATAAGCCAGTCGCAACATCAACACTGGCAACACCTGGGAGCCTGGTCACGACAGTGGCCGGGCTCTTCGCTTTGGGGTGGATGTCCTGGGACGTCCTCGTAAGTCCAATGTTTCACCCGCCAGAATCCAAGTTTGGGAACTGAATGTTTGCAGTCGGGTTTGGGACAAAACCGGCTCGCCAAACCCCAACCTGTTCCGATTTTTCCGAACCACCGGCCCATCCGCCATGGTGCGTCCCTACGCCATCCAATGCCCCCGCTGCCCAGCGAATCTGGGTGTCATTTGTGGGCACTTCGTCTGGTAGGGTCTCCCCACCATCTTGAAGGCCAAGTCCATCCTCCCGGGCATGGGAGGCAATGTGCTGGAAGATCGACACTCGTGACGGATCCCAAGGCGCATCAGTAGCCTCGATGTTCCATGCAGGGCGGAATATGTCCAACAGTCCCAAAGGAACTCCCGCAAACGAATTTTCCAGGGTATCTGGGTGATGGTTACCAAGCCCTCGACTCCAAGAGGAGTCTTGACAAAAGTATAACAAGGTATATACCTTGTTATACAAATAGGAGCTCTGCGTGGAAGATGCAATCAAAGAACTTGGTCACCTCGCCCTCGGCACGCGCTTGAAGCGACTTGGCGACCGTCTCCAGATGCAGACCCAGGTGATTCTTGACGGAGAGGGTGTGCCGGTGCCTGCTTCGCATCTGCCACCACTGGCATGCCTGAAAAAGCATGGGGCGATGACGGTCGGAGACCTTTCCCGGTCCCTAGGCGTGAGGCAGCCGGGCGTGACTCGCATGGCTCGGGCGTTGGAGGACGCGGGGCTGATCCGGTCGGGACTGGCGGAAGGAGACCGACGCGCCCGGGTTTTGGATATCACCCCCGCGGGCCAGGATTGGCTGGTCCGGCTGGAAGAAGGCACCTTCCCTTGGGTCGAGGCCGCAGTCCGGGAAGCCTGCGGCGATGCTGCCGGAAGTCTTCTCGACAATCTTGCTGCTTTGGAAGAGGCCCTTGAGCAGGTGCCCCTCGCTGGCCGAACTCTCCGCCTCTCGCAAGGAGAACGATGACATGCGCGATCTGGACCGGCCCGTTTGGGCATCGCTAACCACCTTCCACCGGGACCTTTCCGAGGGTGACGCCTGCGCTAGGCGATTCCTGCGCGACGTCAACCTTTTCGCGTCCGCTCGTGACGACGGAGAAGAGGCTCAGAAGGGGCTCGCGAAACTGGTGAGGCCCGGGGAGCATGTTTACCTCCTCCAAGTGCCGGCCATCACGGTGCCTCCCGGCCTGCGGGCTACACGGACCGCCCAAGGCGTGCAGATGGTCGCGACCCGTTCCCTTGCCGTCGAAACAGATGCGGAGATTGAATTCCTAACCGACGCTGACGCTCCTGAGATGCTAGCCCTCGCCACGCTAACCGAGCCGGGGCCCTTCCTACCGCGTACGCACCACATGGGGCGATTCATCGGCATTCGACAGGAGGGCAGGCTCGTCGCCATAGCCGGGGAGCGGATGCGTTTCCCAGGCTTCACGGAAGTGAGCGGCGTATGCACCCACCCGGATTTCCGAGGTAAGGGCTTCGCCCGGCGGCTGTCGGCGGCGGTGACGACCGCCATTCAAGCACGGGGGGAGATCGCCTTCTTGCACGCATGGGCAACCAACGCTCCAGCCATCGCGCTTTACCAAGCGCTGGGTTTCGAATTGCGCTCGGAGGTGAACGTGGCCGTGTTGGAAACCGAGGCCGCAAAATGACTCAGGGGGCTCAATCATCCATCAGGGTTTCCAAATTCACCACAAGCTCATCTGCCGCCAACTTAGGCCATTACAAATTCCCCATCTGCTTTGGTAACAGAGGGGCGAAGATTCGAACTCTTTCGCCTCGACCAACGGGGCGGTCGCAACACAAAGACGAACAATACCTGGAAGCCGGGTCACACGAGGGACTCGTTACTTCGGTCAGCAGTACCACTGGCAGGACGTGGCCTGAGAAATTCCTCGCCGATATACGCATACTTTTCGAAATCTTTGTGTGTAAGTGACAGCTTTCCCATATCTTTTCCACTCACGGATGACTGTTTTGTCAACTTTTGGTTCCCCATAGGTAGGGATACCACGCCCCAAAGTTAACATCCCAGCGAGGTCTTCGGGGTAAGTGTCGATCTTGGGATAATGGCAGCCACAATGCTTCGGTTCCGTTCAGGGCGGGCCCCAGATCCTTATTGTGGGGGCTCTGCCTCCACGCCCCCGGGACTTATCGCATGCAGGCCAAAGCTGGCCGTTCTTCTCGGGAACCTCGAATTCCCGTGGCCTACATGGACTGGAAAGCGGAATACAGCGTTGAAAACGCTCTTATCGATAAACAACATAAAGCCCTCTTCGATCTGGTTAATGAGGTTGCGGAAAAGGTTAAGAGCGGGAACTTGCCGGAGGTAAAAAGCGTCATAAACCGCCTGGCCACCTACACCGTCGAGCATTTCAAAGACGAAGAAGCCATCATGATAAAGGCCGGCTACGCCAACCTGGAAGACCACGAGATGATTCACGCCGAATTGCTCGAAAAGGTTCAGGAGCTCCAGCACAAACTGGCGAATAACCAAGCCGTGAGCCTGGTAGCGGTCATCCGTTTCCTGTCGGATTGGCTAAAGGAGCACATTCTCAAAGACGACATGGCCTACAAGGCTGCGATCAAAAAGATCAGCTGAAGGCTGATTCCTTCTCTGCATATGGCAAAAGCCGACAAAACTATCGCTTCTCTAGCCGCGACCCGATAAAGAGGCACCTTCTGGTATCTCCCTCTCTCCGTCCAGCACCTGAAGGTATGGGGAAAAAGTGTCCGAGCAAGTGCCTCCATCCCAGGAAACAACCCTAGCCTCTTCCGCGATCCTGGTTGTGGAAGATGATCCGCATTTTGCAGAACTGGTTGCTCGGATTTTGTCGCAACGTTTTGGATTCCATACCGTCGTGGGCGCCAAATCGCTCGCCGGGGCCATCGCCTGCCTAGAGACGCAATCGTTCGGGCTGATTTTTCTGGATTTAAACCTCCCTGATTCCAAGGGTATAACAACCCTTTCGCAAATCCTCCCGCGAGCCGAAGAAGCACAAATCCTGGTAATGACCGGCGAGGCCGACGAAGAAAAGGCACTGCTGGCCATGCGCCAAGGGGCCCACGATTACCTCGTGAAAGGGCATTTGTCGCCGGATGCCTTGCGGCGGGTGGCTCGTTACGCCCTGGAACGCTACACGGCTGGGCGTGAATTGCGGCAATTCCGCGCACTTCTCACTGGCAGCATGGATGCGCTGCCGGCTTGCATTGCGATCCTGGACCCCGAAGGAAGAGTCGTGATCACGAACTCCCGCTGGCGGAATTACCCAGATCCCGGGAATCCGCTGATCCATGATTGCCCCGAAGGCACGAATTATTTAAATATCGTTGAGAAGAATTGGAATGAGACGGCACAGCTCAACGGCAAAATTAACCAAATCGTTAAGGATTTCCTTCAAGTTCTGAGTGGCCAGCTGGACCGCTTCAGGGTTGATTATTCCGCCACTCTCGATTCGGGGCCAGCCTGGTACGAACTGAGCGTTGAGCGCTTTAACGAGCATGGCGACACTCACCTAGTCGTGTCGCACCTGGATATCACGACACGCAAAGAACTCGAGGTCAACCTCAAGACCTCGGAAGATCTGTTCACCCTAATCACCCAAAACGTTGTGGATCTGATGGCCATCATCGACGGGTCAGGACATAGGCTCTACACGAGCCCTTCGTATCTGCGCCAGCTAGGCTATGGATCCTCGGAGATGCAAGCCTTTACGAGTTCCGACCTGCTTCATCCAGACGATAAATCGGCAGTGACAGAGGCTCTGGGTCGGCTGTTTCAAGAAGGACAGATGGAAGGCCTCCTTTACCGCCTGCGCCGAAAGGATGGTCAATACAGAAATTTCGAATCAAATGGTGTGGTAATACCCGACGAAGCTGCCGCCCTGCCCAGGGCGCTGATCGTGGCTCGCGATATTACTGAACGACGTTCAGCCGAAGTTGAGCGACAGGAAATGGAAGTGCAATTGCGCCACGCCCAGAAACTCGAAGCCATCGGACAGCTTGCCGCGGGCATTGCCCACGAAATCAACACACCAATCCAATACGTGGGCGATAACGCCATTTTTCTTCAGGATGCCTTCAAGGACGTACTCGACTTCCTCGAGGTCCTTCGAGTAAAAACCGACCAAGGCGAGCTTGCCGGTGAATGGAAAGATCGGATCGAGGCTCTGGATCTCGACTACCTGAAAGACGAAATTCCCCGCGCCATCCAGCAGAGTTTGGAAGGGGTTGGCCGGGTCTCCAAAATCGTTTCTGCGATGAAGGACTTTTCTCACCCCGGTGGTGCTGTGCGAGAGCGCATCGACTTGAACCGTGCCATCGAAAGCACCATCACCATTTCCCACAATGTGTGGAAATATGCAGCCACCCTCGAAACCGACCTTGCCACCCAACTGCCCTTGATCCCCTGTTTCCCCGGTGAATTCAATCAGGTGATCCTCAATATCCTGGTGAATGCTGCCCACGCTATTGAGGAAGCCAATGCCGCCCGAGGAACCAACGACTTGGGACGAATTCGAGTTAGCACTCGAATGGCCAACGATTGCGTTGAAATTCTCATTTCCGACACGGGTGCCGGAATCCCCGAGGCCATTCGTTCGCGAATCTTTGATCCCTTTTTTACTACCAAGGCCGTTGGCAAAGGAACCGGACAAGGATTGGCCATAGCCCGCGCCGTAATCGTCGACAAGCACCGTGGGAAGATCGAGGTCATTAGTACGCCGGGTCAAGGCAGCACCTTCATTCTTCAACTCCCGCTTAACCCCCCGGTATAACCATGACGACCCTTGCAAACACCTCGATGCGCATCTTTCTCGTCGAAGACTCCGATAGCGACGCTTTGCTGCTACAGCGCCACCTGCAAAAGGCTGGTCTAGTCTTCGAATTTAGTCGCGGCCTTTCCCAACAGGAGGCCCTCACGGCCGTTTCGCAAGGCCTTGTGGATGTTGTCATTACGGATTACCGCCTCCCGAGTGAGGATGGCCTCGCCATCATCCGGGCCATTCAAAATATAGATCCCGATCTACCCTGCATTCTGGTATCGGGCCAAGTCGGTGAGGATATCGCCGTCGAGGCGCTGCACGCAGGCGCACGGGATTTCGTCTTGAAGGGAAGTTTCGGCCGAATAGTCCCGGCCCTCCTGCGGGAGCATGCCGAAACCGCAATCCGGCGACAGCGGCGCACGCTACAACGCACTCAACATCAGCAAACCTTTTTTTTGCAGACTCTTCTCGACACAATACCGAGCCCTGTGTTTTACAAAGATCAACAGGGGCGGTATCAAGGCTGCAATCGAGCCTTCGAAGCTGCTTTCGGGGTTTCAAGGGAAGACCTCCAAGGAAAAACAGCCTCGGAAGCTTTGCCGCCCGTCATCGCGCAGCGTCTTCGTGGCATGGATGAAGCTCTGCTCACTCATCCTGGTGAACACACCTATCGATCGGAAGCAAGGTTCGCCGATGGAACCGATCATGAAGTTGTTTTTTTTATGGCAACCTATGCCAACGAATCGCATCAGGGGCTCGTTGGAACCTTCCTCGATATCACGAACTTGGTTCACATTAAAAGTGAACTTAGGCAGTGCGAAGACCGGTACCAAAGGATCTTAAACGTAACGCAGGAAGGCGTGTTGACCACGGATAAAAACTTTCGGCTTACCTACGTGAATCAAAGTCTTGAACAGTTGTTTGGAGAGTCAGCAGAGAAATTAATCCAACGCCCACTCGAAGCCTTTATTCGCTTCGAAGACCAGGCTGACCACGCCGAACGCAAAGCCGAACGGCATAGTGGAAAATCGAGCACCTTTGAACGAGTGGTCGTTCTCCCCAATGGAGGGGAGCGCATCGTCCGGATATCGGCCACTCCGATCATGACCCCCGAGGGCCATTTCGATGGCGTCTTCGCCATGCTGACGGATATCTCCGAGCAGAAGAAGCTCGAAAGCGAACGCCTGCAAATGGAAGTGCAACTGCGCCACGCCCAAAAACTCGAGGCCATTGGGCAACTTGCCGCAGGGATCGCCCATGAAATCAATACACCGGCTCAATACATTGGCGATAACACCCTTTTTCTGCGCGATGCCTTCTCGGATTTGGTCAATTTTGTGGCGGAGCTCCAAGCCGAGACAGAGAAGGGAGCGTTGCCGGATTCCAAGACCTTGAACCAAAGAATCGAAGCGCTGGACTTTGACTACATCAAGGAAGAAATCCCTCGCGCCATTCAGCAAAGTCTCGATGGCATAGGCCGAGTGTCCAAAATTGTTTCCGCCATGAAGGACTTTTCGCATCCTGGCGGCGTTGCCCTGGATCGGATTGATCTCAACCGAGCTATCGAAAGCACGATCACGGTATCCCGCAACGAGTGGAAATATGTGGCGAACCTCGAAACCGATTTGGATCCTAATCTACCAATGGTTCCCTGCTTTTCAAGTGAGTTCAACCAGGCTGTTTTGAACATTCTTGTGAACGCGGCCCATGCCATCGAGGCGGCTCAAGGTGGCAAGGACACAGGTTGCACCGGATTGATCCGAGTTTCCACGCGGGCCACAGATGGATTCGCCGAAGTTCGCATTTCGGATTCCGGAATAGGAATCCCAAAAGAAATTCAGGCGAAAGTTTTCGACCCCTTCTTTACAACGAAAGCACTCGGAAAAGGCACAGGCCAGGGCCTTTCCATTGCACGAGCCGTGATTGTGGAAAAGCATGGTGGCAGCATTGAAGTAATAAGCGCCCCGGGCGAAGGAACAACGTTCATCCTTCGACTTCCGTCGGAGATTGCCCCATGAAAAAGCGAATCCTTTTTGTGGATGACGAACCCAATGTGTTGAGTGGCCTACAACGAATGCTCCGCAGCATGCGCGATGACTGGGAAATGATTTTTGTCGATAGTGGCCCCAAGGCCCTTCAGGAGATGGCACAACGGTCGTTTGATGTGGTCATCTCCGATATGCGAATGCCTGGCATGAATGGCGCGGAACTCTTGCGAGAGGCCATGCGGCTCTATCCCGCTACGGTTCGCATTGTGCTTTCAGGCCACGCCGAACATGATCTCGTCAACCAATGCGTGGGAGTTGCCCATCAATACATTTCAAAGCCGTGCGATCCCGACCAGCTGAAGTCCATGATCCAAAATGCCACTATCATCAGCGGAAAACTGGTTGATGAAGGCGTCAAACGCATCGTCGGATCAATTGAGAGTCTCCCAAGTGCACCTCGCTTATACACAGCCTTGGAGGCAGCACTTAAGGACGAAAACAGCTCCATGCAAGCATTGGCCGAGATCATCCAGCAAGACATAGGCATGACGGCCAAGATCTTAAAACTCGTCAACAGCTCGTTTTTTGGATTGCGTCGAACCATCGAGAATGCTCAGGAGGCCGTGAACTACCTGGGCATCGACACGATCAAAGGACTGGTTCTTGTTAATGGCGTTTTTGAAAACGCTCATCCTCTTTCCTTCAGCGCTTTAACGCTGGATGACCTTTGGGCCCATACTCTCTCGGTTGCCAATGGCGCCAAGATTCTGGCGAAGGTCGAAAATCTGGATCGGCACCTTCAAGAGGAGACCTATATTGGCGGCGTTCTCCACGATATTGGCGTGCTTGTTTTGGCGACCCAGTTCCCCAAGCAGTACGAGCGAGTCACCGAATTGGTCAGAACCGAGCACATCAGTATTCCAATCGCGGAACAATGGGAATTCGGTGTTACTCACGCCGATATCGGAGCCTATTTGCTCGGTCTTTGGGGTATCCCCGCCTCCATTCTCAAAATCGTAAGCCTTCATCACCGCCCTCGATTCACCCAAGACAAAATTTTTTCACCCTTGCTAGCTGTGCATCTGGCCGATGTTTTCTGCGGTTCTCATTCCGGCAATACGTTGTTCGAAGCTAGTTCCCTTGATACCACCATGCTTGAAGCACAAGGCTTCAGTCCTCACTTGGAACGCTGGCGAACCTGCATCGATGAACACTCAATCAACTGACCTGGCCTCGGAGGCACCGTGTTTCAAAAAATTCTGCTCGTGGATGATGACGACAATATCTTGCAGGGCTATCAGCGCAATCTGCATCGCCACTTCAATCTCGAAGTTGCCACGCTAGGCCCCCAGGCCATCCAGCTCCTGGAAGATCATGGCCCCTTCGCTGTGATGGTTTCGGATATGCGAATGCCAGGGATGTCCGGGTTGGAACTGCTGGAGGTAGCCCGCCAACGCTGGCCGGGCATGATCCGCATAATGCTCACCGGCAACGCGGATCAGCGTACTGCCATGGATGCGGTGAACCATGGCCAGGTCTTTCGTTTTTTGACCAAACCCTGTCCATCTGAGGATTTGGCGCTCGCCATTGAGGCAGGATTGCGTCAATACCACCTACAAGAAGCCGAAAAAACGCTTCTCGAAAAAACCTTAACTGGTAGCCTTCAGGTACTCACCGACCTCCTGTCTCTTCTGGATCCCGAATCTTTCGGTTGGGCCCAGATCATTCGCGACCGGGCATGTCGAGTGGCCCTTCACCTTGGTTACCCAAATATCTGGTGTCTCGAAATCGCAGCATTGCTCGCCCCCATCGGTAAGCTGACTCTCCCCGCTGGATTGGAAGCGAGAATGCAAGCTGGAGGTCCAATGAATGCGCAAGAACTCCATTTGCTTGAGCGCATTCCAGAAACTGGAGCTCGGCTTCTGGAATCAATTCCTCGCCTTGAGGATGTCGTGGAAATTGTTCGATACCAAAACAAACGCTATAGCGGAGCCGGGTTTCCGCCCACTTCCCTTAAGGGCGACAACATCCCCTGGGGTGCGCGAATCCTATCGCCGCTGCAGCATTTCACCAATATCGAGCGCACCCGCAAAAGCATTTTTGTCGCCATGGAAGAAGTCAAATTACACGCTGCCTGGTATGACGCGCAGGTAATCGCGGCGATGGAGCATTGCCTGTTGCCGCTGCCGGGTGGCGTTAAGGTGCCCGAAAAAGTCAGCCCACGCCCCACGCGTGTTCTCGAAGCAGGGATGTGTCTAGCGGCGGACCTTAAGACTCAAACAGGCAAGACCCTGATTTATTCTGGCACTCGCCTATGCCCACCGCATCTCATGTTGATTCGCGATATGGGGGAGTTGCTGGGTCTTGAAGAACCAGCTTATGTGCTCGAAACCTGAGCGAGACCTGCCATGAATTCCAAAATCCTGTTCGTGGATGACGAGGAAAACATTCTGCTGGCCTATACCCGAAGCCTGCGGAAGCGATTCCAGTTGGATACGGCCATCGGCGGCAAGGAAGCCCTTTACCGATTAAAGCATGATGGGCCATACGCTGTGCTCATCACCGACATGCGCATGCCGGGCATGGACGGTGTGCAACTGCTGGAAGAAGTGCGACTGCTTTATCCGGATACCGTTCGCATGATGTTGACCGGTAATTCTGACCAGCAAACCGCCACCGACGCCGTGAACAAAGGGGCTATTTTTCGGTTTTTGTCCAAACCCTGCGAAACCGAGGACCTGGCCTTAGCCCTCAAGGCCGCCCTGGAACAACACCGTTTGCTAACGGTAGAAAAGGATTTGCTTGAGCGCACGCTTAAGGGCGCCATTTTGATGCTGGGCGAATTGCTCTCCATGCTCGATCCAGCCTCTTTTGGTCGTTCTCAACAAGTTGCTGATCTGGCCAAACAAATCGCGAACGAAATGGAAATGGACAATGCCTGGATGATGGAAGTTGCCGCGATCTTGGCCCACATTGGCATCCATACACTGCCACCTACCGTGCTGGCCAAGATGCAGAGCGGTGCCTTTCTCAGTGGCGTGGAACGAGAGATGTGCCACTCCATTCCAGAAACGGGGGCCAATTTAATTCGCTGCATTCCTCGTCTCGATGACGTTGCGAGCATCGTCTATTACGCGCAGAAGAATTTCAACGGCACGGGCTTTCCTCTGGATGATGTCAAAGGTGATTTGATACCCGAAGGGGCGCGAATTCTTCGAGTGGCCTCCGATTTCGTTACCCTCATGGTTCAAAAGGGTTCTTCCGGCGCCGCGATCCAGGATATGGCCACTCGATTGGCCTGGTACGACCCCAAAGTCGTGCAAACCCTACGCGGTCTCATCACGCGAACAGAAGACATCGATGATCAATTGCCAGTTCGCTCCGTAGCTTTTGGTGAACTTCAGGTGGGGCAGCGCTTGGCTGAAAATGTCGAAACCCTTGGCGACTGGATGGTTTTGCCTCGCAATACCGTGATCGGCCGAACGCATCTAGAAAAAATGCGCAATTTTCAACGGCTCGGTGGCCTTAAAGAACCGATGTTTATCTTTGACGAATAGCACCAGGAGCTTAGATTCGCTTTCCTGATAATTTTCTTTGATGAGAGCTTCCACGGAAAAACCGCTGTATCGCGGAGCAGGAACCTTCTCCGCGTTTCCCGAACCTCCGCGCGCCCCCCGCGCCAAGCTATTTGAGACAGGAGGCACTTCAGAGTCTTCTGTTGTGAAAAGCGCCCTTGACCCTGTCGTCACCCAACCGTTGCTGCTCCGCCAAGAGGGCGAAGGTCCCTCCTGCGACGGGGATTTACGTGAGGGTATACTGTGATTTCAACCCACGCTCCCGATGCTGGCCCTGCCAGCGCCGGGGACCTTCGAAGGCCGGAAAGCTAACATTCCGAGTGGTCTCAAAAAGCGGGTCGGGCCACGCGAGTGAATCCTAACTTTTCAAGAGGTCCAGGTTTTTGGGATCAGGCCATCATCCCCCTGTCCTATCGTTAATGGCGCAACCGTTTCTCGCTTTGTTTTCATCGCTGGTCTTCGGGATGGTGAACTAGGCCGGAAGTTCGCATATTTCCGGATTACAGTAGGACTAAGGGACTATTGCCAAGGCTTCCTTCCTGGTCCAGATTCATCCTCATAGAGCCACACGATGAGAAATGGTGCCCCAGGGAGGATGGCGTGAATGATGTCATGCAAGACCCGGAATGGCGACGCGGGAACGTTGTGTCCCTGAATGAACTCCTACAAGGCGCGGATCCTTTTTTCCGGAAGACGGTGCAGGAGATTCTGGCTCTGGAATCGTTCGAAATGGACGAGACGCTTCCCAACCTCCAGCTTCCAGTGGAGATCCTGGATGCCATCGGAGAGTTCAAGGGGTCTGGATCCAGGCAGGATTGGGACGTGTTCCGCGCCAACCTAATGGCCTTCGGCGAAGCCGGGATCTTGGTGGACCTGAGCCCCTTTGACTTTGAAACGGATGTATTCCGATGAACCCGAGGGCCCTGATCCTGGCTCGACGTGAGGGTTGTTCCCGATGAAATGGTCGCTTGGTTGCATGGGATGAAAGCGGAAAGAAATGGCCAAGAGAGACCGTGAGCTAAAATTCCAGACCCTCTTCGAATCCGTCAGCGACACAGTGCTCCTGATGAAGGGGGATCGCTTCATCAAGTGCAATTTGAAGACACTGCAGGCGTTCGGTTGACGATGAGTAAACACCCCCCGAAAGGAGATCTCCATGCTGCCCACCGGCAAACCCGCTCTTTTTCCCGTTCTAGTGGTCTGCCTCGCCTCGGGAGCTCCCGTCCGGGCCCAGGGAGTGTCGGATCTGGATGCTGAGCTGCAAGCCCTCCTGAACACGCCTATCAGCGTCTCCAGCACCAAGGCGGAGGGGATCCTCCGGACGCCCTCCACGGTTTCGGTCATCGACCGGGAGACCATCCGGCGCTACAACCTCCAGACGGTGGACGAGGCCCTGGCCCTGGTGGCGGGCGTGGATGTCATGCGAACGCACCAGAAGCGGGATATCGTCACGGTGCGAGGGATGCTCCAGGAGCACTATTCCTCCAAGGTGCTCCTCCTCATCGACGGCATCCCCTCCTGGATCGCCAACACCGGCGAGAGTAACCCCTACCGTATCGATCCGAGCGATGTGGAACGGATCGAAATCCTGCGGGGACCGGCCTCGGTCCAGTACGGCTCCAACGCCTATGTTGGGGCTGTGAATATCGTGCTGCGCAAGCCCGCCACCTCCGAGGCGGAAGCCCACACCGCGGCCCTCTCCCAGGGTGGGTACCTGGGCGGCGCGCGCCTGAACATGGCTTGGGGGGATGACAAGCGCCTGATGGTGGCGGCGAACGTGAACAACATGGAAGGCCCCCGTACGCCCTTCACGGACGAGGGGGTCACGTCCGGAGGCGTGAAGCGGGCGCCCATCACGGCCCCCTTCCAGGACTACGAGCGGGTGAGGAACGCCTCCGTATCCTTTCAATGGGGCATGCACCATGTCCTGCTCAACACGTACCGGGGGGACGAGGGATTCCTGGGAAACAGCCCCCTCTTCCCAAACCCCAGCGTCACCTATCTGGGGGATGGCATCGGGAACAACCAGTTCACCCGCGGCCATCTGGTGAACTACACCGTGGACGCCACCCTCGGTCAGGACTGGGGCCTGAAGGCTGGCGCCACGTACGATTGGCAGGAGCGGGATTTTTCACGCCGGGGCGACGACGCCATCCGCTCCGATATCATCGGGCTGCGCACCTCGGCCTTCCTCAAGCTGAACTGGCAGATGATCAAGGTCCTGGGCCTGGAATTCGGCAGCGACTGGGAGAAACGGGAATCCAAGGAGTATTCGAGATACACGAAAGCCACCGGCGCCACCCTCGAAGATTTCATTACGCCCGGACGCTCCGTTTCGGAAAAATCCGCCTTCCTCCAGGGCAAGCTCGATCTGGGCAACTTCGTCGTCGTCCTGGGAGGGCGCTACACCAAGAACGATCTAGCGGGCTCGAACATTTCCCCCCGCCTCACGGCCGTCTACCAGTTCAATGATCGCAATAGCCTGAAATTCATCGCGGGGAGAAGCTTCCGGGCTCCAACCCTTTTCGAGCTCTTCTTCGCGGCGAGCACCGTGAACGGGAACCCGGCCCTCGAGCCAGAGAAGGCGACCTCTGTGGAAGTAGCCTACCTCACGGCCTTCAAGGGATTCTTCGTGCAAGCCCTGGTCTACACGGGCAATTACGAAGACAAGATCATGCGCATCGCCGATCCGCTCCCTGGCATTCCCACCCACAAGCTCTACACCAATGGCGGCACCTTCAAGGCCACGGGTCTGGAGTTCGAAATCAAATACGCCAATCCGAAGCTGGTGGATGGCTTCCTCAACGTCGATTACCTGCTGAAGACCGACGGCGGGGATGAGGTGGCCAGCGACCCTAACCACTACAATTTCAAATACGTGCCCAATTACAAGCTCTCCGCAGGCCTTTCCAAATCCTTCGGCGATTGGTTCTGCTCCGCCAATGGCACGTATAGGGCCAAGATGAACGGCCCCGAAAATTCCTTCCGGCTGGATGGTACCGGAGCGTGGGTCCAGGGGCCCTCCCAGGAGATCACTGGCCAGACCATCTACTCCGTGAACCTGGGATACACCCACACCATCCGGGAGACGAAGATCACCCACACCCTTTCGGTCAAGAACGTGGGGGACAAAGAGCTGCAAACCCCTGATTACATGCGCAGGGCGGGCCTCTACACCGTACCCACGGACGGACTCGGCCGCCAGGCGAGCTACACCATGCGGTTCAATTTCTGACAAGCGGGAGGGCACGATGAAGGGAATTCCCCCAAAGATCCGGGCCTTCCTCGTGCCCTCGCTGCTCGTGTCCATTGCCCTCCTGGGGATACTTCTCGCCTACCACTTCGGCGTGCAGCGGACCACGAAGAGCCTGCTCGACCAGCAGATCGCCACCAAGATCGACGATGCCATTTTCTCCAACCGGCAGACGGGCCTCCAGTCGCTCACCCGAGCGGAGGAAATCCTCCGCGTCGCGACGGGGCTCGACCGGCCCGACAACCCCCAAGTCACAGTGGTCCTGGAGACGGCCCGGCGGATCTTCGATTCGGACCTTATATACGTGCTGGACAAGACGGGGACCGTGGTCTCCTGCACGCGGTACGAGGGTGGGAAGACCCTTACGGGCAACAGCTACGCCTTCAGGCCCTACTTTAAGTCGACGATCGAGGGGAAGGACACGGTGTACCCCGCCCTGGGGATCACCACGGGACAGCGTGGATTGTATTTCAGCACCCCGGTTTCGGGTTCGGACCGGCACCCCGTGGGCGTGGTGGTTGTGAAGGTGGGCCTGGAATCAATCGATGCCATCCTGGCCAGCCACGCTTCTCCGGTATTCCTTGTCTCCCCCGACGGGGTCATCTTCGCGTCCAACCGCAAGGAGATGCTGTATCGCATCCTCAAGCCGATGAGCGCGGAAGCTCTGGCGCGCATCAAGGCCAGCAAGCAGTTTGGGGACCAGGAATTGAACCCCTTTCCGGATCTCTTCAACGGCAAGCTGCAGATCCAGTACAACGACGAGCCGTGGTCCGTCTCCAAGAGGACCATCCTGTCGGACTGGACCATCGTTGCCCTGGTGAAGGGCGCTCCCGCCTACGTCATCGATAAGAACATCGCCTTCGCGGCGCTTGGGGCCCTCGTAGCGATGATGACCGTCATCGCGGTGCTGACCTCCGTGATCCACGCGAAGAAGAAGGCGGAAACAGCTCTTCTCGATAGCGAGAACCGGCTGCGCGAGGTGAACCATATCCAGTCCCTGATCCTGGACAACAGCACCGTGGGCATCACCTTCGTGAAGAACCGGGTCTTCGAGTGGGTGAACCCGCGGATGTCCGAGATCCTGGGCCTCCCCCAGGAGCGGATCCGGGGGGCCTCCACGCGCATCACCTACGCCACGGAGGAGGAATTTGAACGGATCGGGTGCGCGGCCTATTCTGCCCTGGCCGACGGGGAGCGCTTCGAAGCCGAGTTCCAGTCTAGGAGGGCGGATGGAACCCCCTTCTGGTCCCAGATCCTGGGGAAGGCGCTCGACCCGAGCCGTCCGGAGGAAGGGTCCATCTGGATCTTCGAGGAGATCACGGCACGCAAACACGCGGAAGAGTCCTTGAGGACTCATCAGGAGCGCCTGGAAGAATCGGTGAAAGCCGCTACGGCTGAACTGCGGGAGAAAAACCACATCCTGAATCAGTTAAATGAAGAGAAGAACCAGTTCTTCGGAATCGTTGCGCACGACCTCCGCAACCCGCTGAACGGCATCGTGTTGGCCGCCCAGCTCATGGAGGACGAGGACGAACTTGAGGAGATGAGGCAGACGGCCAAGCAGATTTACCGGGAAGGCATGGACATGGCCGCGCTCATCGGGCGCTTCCTAGACATCTCGGCCATCGAGAGCGGGAAGATTAAGGCGGAACCCGTGCCTTTCGATCTCGCCGAGGTCAGTGATCACGTGATGAAGCGCTTCACCCAGCGCGCTTCCAAGAAGGGGATCACGCTCCGTTTCCTGCGGCCGGAGCAGGAATGCAGCGCCTGGGGTGACCTGAAGTTCACGAAGGAGATCCTCGACAACCTGATCTCTAACGCCCTGAAGTTCAGCCCGCCCGGATCGGAGATCCGCGTCCGCGTGGAACACGCGGAGGAAGGCGTGCGCGTATCCGTCGAGGACGAAGGCCCCGGCCTCACGGACGGGGATCGCCAGCGTCTCTTCGGGCGCTTTGCCCGCCTCAGCGCCCAACCCACGGGGGGCGAGAAGAGCACCGGGCTGGGCCTTTCCATCGTGAAGCACATGGTGGATGCCATGGGCGGACAGATCCGGGTGGAGAGCGAGCCCGGCTGCGGCTCGGCGTTCCGGGTCGAATTGCCTTCCGTTCCTTCGAATCCGGACCTGAAAAATACGGAGAAAGGATTCAATATTCCCCCCGCAGGGTGAGGAAACAACAGTGAACCCCCCTTCCGTCTTGGCCCTTGCTGGAGCAGAAAATGGACCCCATCGTGAAGAGACGCATCGTGTTCGTGGACGACCAACCCATGGTGCTTCAGGGGCTTCAGCGCATGCTCCAACTCCGCGCCGCAATGCGAGCCAAGAGGCGTCCCGAATCGCCGAGGGCACGCCCATCACCGCTTCGGGCCGAAGGAGCAGGTGCCGATGCCCACGAATCAGGCTAGCCAGACATCGGCGAGTCTTGTCATTAGTGCCCAGTTTACTCAGCATCAGATGCCTGATCGTTAAGGGCTCCGGCTACTGCCTGAATTAAGGACTCAGCCACAATCGGCTTAGTGAGCACTTGTCTGACACCGAGTCGGAGGAGGTTGGATTCCATGTCCTCATCCCGAAAGGCCGTGAGAATGAGCACAGGGAGCTTGGGATTCGCTTTGTGTGCCATTCTCACAAGGGTGGCACCATTGCATCCAGGCATTTGGTAGTCGCTGAGGATAAGGTCCGGCATAGAAGTCGCTATTTGATTGGGGACTTCCATGGCTGAAAGCGGCAACCATTCCTCCACCTCATAGCCAGCCTTCTCAAGGCAGCGGCGGAGATAGATCCTCATCATTTTGCTGTCGTCGATCACCATGATCTTGCTCATGATCAAGGATTTGCCTCAGGGAATTCGCTCAAGATTTGGAAGTCTTCCTTCTAAAGTTTGAAGGTCCCTACCAGGTTCCTCAGTCCCTCGGCCACTTGGGCGAGATCCTCCGAAGTATGCGAGATTTCTCGCACTGTTTCGGCCAACTCCGTTGTAGCGGAGGCGTTTTGCGCGAGATGTCGGGACGTTTCAGTCATCATTTCTGTCACGTGTTTGGATGTTTTCGCCTGCCCATCCGCAAAGGTGCCGATCTGACTCATACGTCCAGACATTCCTTCAATTCT
>JAUYES010000641.1 GCA_030691225.1 Holophaga sp.
CGCGATGGCGTGTCACGGAGCGGGACTGGAAACACTTTAAGCTCTACGACACTTTCCGCGAAGTCAGCGAGCGGGCGTTACGCCACACAAGCACTGCTCAAGCGCCCTGGATCGTGGTGGAGGCGGTCGATCCTCGCTACCAAAAACTCACGGTGGGCAAGATCCTGCTGGATCAATTGCGCGCGCGCCTCGATCACCCTGGCTCGAAGCCCGCTGTGGTGCAGGCGCCGCCTTTGATCACTTCCATCGACGGGGTGAATTTGCTCCAGAAAATGGATCTCACGAAGAGTCTGGACAAGGATCATTACGAAAAGGAACTAGAGGAATACCAGGGCAAGTTGGCGCTGCTCACGCGGCACAAGAATTTTGCCAAACACAATGTTGTTTGCGTGTTCGAAGGTGTCGATGCCGCCGGGAAGGGTGGCAGTATTCGGCGCATCACACAGGCCATTGACGCTCGAATGTGCCGCATCGTGCCCATTGCTGCGCCTACGGAAGAAGAACGTGCACAGCCATACCTCTGGCGCTTCTGGCGACATCTTCCGAGTCGAGGGGACGTTGTGATTTTTGATCGCAGCTGGTACGGCCGAGTGCTGGTGGAGCGGGTAGAAGGCTTTTGCAGCGAGACCGATTGGATGCGCGCCTACGGAGAAATTAATGATTTCGAAGCTCAGATGGCCAAGAGCGGCACCATCCTCTTGAAATTTTGGTTGGCCATTTCCAAAGAAGAGCAATTACGCCGTTTCGAGGAACGCCAGATCACCAGCTTTAAGCGTTTCAAGATCACGGAAGAAGATTGGCGCAACCGTGAGAAGTGGGATCTGTACGAAACCGCTGTTTGCGACATGTTGGAGCGTACCTCCACCGAGATCGCGCCCTGGACCCTGGTGGAGTCCGAGGACAAATATCACGGTCGGATCAAGGTGCTTAAAACACTCTGCCAGCGGCTTGAAGACGCGCTCTAAAGCCTTACGGTAAGATCCCAGGGTGAAATCATCTTTTGTTGGGTCACCATGGCTGGTTTGGGGAATCCCTGTGAGCTTCGGGCTCCTGGGGATTCTTATGTTTGCCGTGCGGTGGATGCGGCTGAAGCGGCGAATTCCGCAAGATCCCGAGCAGTTGATCCTTGGCGCGGTGTCGGCCAGTCTTCGAGAGCGGGGTGAATTGGCGGCCACCCTCGGCGAACTCCGCACCGTTCACGAGCGAATTCTGGATGCGCTGCCTTTCGGATTGCTCTGGGTGGATCAGCGTCATCAAGTCGCGGCTCTCAATGCGCGAGGTCTCGAGTTGCTCGGCGTGAAGCGTGGCGTGGTAGGGCTCGACACGGCTTTTGTGCTGGAGCCCTTTCCATGGATGTTAGAAGGCTTGGCCATGGCGCCTGGAGCATCCTGGCGTTGCGATGGCAGCGGGCGGCGTTGGGAACTGCTGCGAGTGGAAGCACCCAACAAGGTCGGCGCCCTGCTCCAATTCGAGGACATCACCGAGTCCGAAGCCGAGGAGCGTCGCCGCGCTTTGCGCGAGCGCTTCGCGGAATTGGGGGAAATGACCGCTGGGGTGGCGCATCAGCTAAAAAATGGCCTTGCGGTGCTCAAGGGCCATGGCCAGTTGCTCACCCGGGCCGGGCATGTCGAAGTCGCGCGGGAATTACTGGAGGAAACGGAAAGCCTCGAACGCTTGGTGCAGCGTTTTCTTCAATGGGCCAAGCCCTTGGAACCCCATCGGGTGGATCTAGATCTTCGTGAGGCGGCGACCCAGGCCATCGAGGATGTTCGCAAACGCCCGGCCTCGCGGCTGGTGTCCTTTGAACTTGATGGCGAGGGACGTGCCCAGGCGGATCCAATGTTGCTGCATCAGGCCCTAGTCAATCTCCTGGAGAACGGTTGCCAAGCCATGCCCAGTGGGGGGCAAATCCGGGTGAAGGTTCAGGATGCCTTTGTGCAGATCGACGACCAAGGCACGGGGTTTGGGGAAGAAACCCTGACCCGCATGTTGCGCCCCTTCGAAAGTGGGCGGCCCGATGGCACTGGTTTGGGATTGCCGCTGGCGCTTAAGTGGCTCAACGCCCAAGGGGCCGACCTTCGCTTCGAATCGAGACCTGAAGGCGGGGCGAGGGTGCTCATCAACTGGTAGGATTTCCCATGCGCATTGGAATCCTTCAACTCAACGCCACCCTCGCCGATCCCGAAACGAACGGTCGTGCCATTGAAGCGGCCTACGCCAAAGCCGTGGCTCTCGGGGCAGAATTGGTGCTCACACCCGAAATGGCCGTGCCTGGGTACCTTCCCGAAGACCGGCTTTGGGAAGCAGGCCTGCGGCGGCGGACGGCGGTTGAAAATGACCGAATACGCAGCCTTGCGGGGGAGGTGCCCCTGGTCCTTGGCACCTGCAGTCCAAGCCCTTCGGGTCGTCTCTGGAATGAACTCTGGTGGTGCGAGCGCGGGGAGCTGCGCTGCGTGGCTCAAAAGCGAGTGTTGGCAACCTACGACATTTTTGATGAGACGCGCTACTTCGATCCGGGTCAAGCGGTTCCGCCTTTGGTCAGCTTCAAGGGCCAGCAGGTAGGGCTTTCTATTTGCGAGGATCTTTGGGCCGATCCTGTGTTGGCTCCCGGCCCCATTCGCTATGCCTTCGATCCCATCCAGGATCTTGTGGGGCTGGGCGCAACGTTGATTCTCAACGCCAGCGCCAGTCCAGGGCATTTGGGCACGTGGCTACCGCCCGGTCGTAGTCCCGCCTGGGCCATTCCGGGGAAGTTGGAACTTCGGAGGCGCTTGCTGCAAGGGCACGCACGCCGCCATGGGATTCCCATTGCCTATGCCTCGCGGGTTGGCAGCGAAAGCTGGCTCACCTTCGACGGTGGCTCCGGCGTGGTCTTTCCGGATGGTACCTGGCGAGGCGTGCCCCATTTTCGGGAAGCGGTGGAGATCATCGAATCCACGGGTGGCGGGCTGGCCTGGCAGGCCGATCCCGGTGAAGCGACTTGGCTGCGCGAGGCACTGGGGCTAGGGCTGCGGGAAAACCTCGAGAAACAGGGACTGGAAGCGATCGTGGTGGGCCTCTCGGGGGGAATCGATAGTGCCGTCGTGGTCGCCATGGCGGCCGAGAATCTGGGCCGAGATCGCATTTTAGGTGTCGCTCTGCCGACCCGTTACACCAGCCAGGAAAGCCTTGACTTAGCCAAGGCCCAGGCCGATCGGCTTGGCATCCATTACCTCTGTCTGAGTGCCGATAAGCCCTTTGCGGGAGCCGAGGCCGCGCTTGAAAGCGTGTTCCCCGATCGCACCTTCAGCCTGACGGATGAAAACCTTCAGAGTCGGGCTCGGGGAACCCTCTTGATGGCGCTCACGACCGAACCTCAGGTCCACCGGATGCTCGCTACTTCGCGGGTGGCGGTGCTCAATACCGGCAATAAGAGTGAGGCCGCCACCGGCTATTTCACGCTGTATGGAGACGGCATCGGCGCTCTGGGGATTCTGGGGGATTGCCTCAAACAGCGCGTGTTCGCCTTGGCGCGGGAACTCGGGGACCAAGTGCCCGAAGGTGTCCTGAAGCGCAAGCCCACTGCCGAACTTGCCCCAGGTCAGACCGACGAAGCCAGCCTGCTTCCCTACCCGATTCTGGATGCGATTCTTTCCTCGCATATCGAAACGCGGCGACCCCTGGAATCCCTTTCCGATGATCTGGCCGAGGTGTTGGATGGCGCTGAGCTAGAGCAGGCTCAGGCTGCCATTCCCCGTGTGATACGACTGCTCCGGGGTAGTGAGTTCAAGCGTAGGCAATTGCCCTTCGCATTGAAGGTAAGCCCCAGGGCCTTTGGTCGTGGACGAAGGATTCCACTCACCGGCATCAGGTGAGGTGAATCAACTCGAAGGCGGCGCGGGCAATAGCTTCAAGGCTTTGGCGTTCGTTGTTGAATACTGCGTCGTACCAGTGAGGCGAGGTTATGTCCTGCTGGAGGCATTCGCTGATGAACTTTTCCCGCAGCTTGGATTGCGTTCGAACAATGGTTTCTGCCTCCGTAGGCGGAATGCCCAATCGCTGAGCCAGGGTTGAGACTCGAAAGGCAAAGCTCCCCTCCAGCCGAAAGTGAAAGCAGTTCTTAAGGTCCTGACAGGCTACGGCAGCACCCCGACCCACGATGATGGCGTTGCCGGTGGCGGCGATCTGGACCAAGTGCTTCACCAGAACTGCGTAAGCTTCGTTGTGCGTTAAGTAGCCGAAGTGGGTTCGGAGCACATCCATGGCTTGGCTTTCATCGCCTAAATGGGTGAGTAATTCCGAAGATAATTTGTCGTCGGACGCCACCTTTGCAACCAAGGCCTTGTCGAAGATGTTCCAAGGTTCGTCCGTGGCGGATTCCAGCCGGATCTTGAGTAGTTCCGCCAAGGGATAGCCCTCGCAGCCGTATTCCCTGGAAATGGTGATGGTAGGACGGGTAGCCTGTCGCGGGCTGCGCTTCAGCCGTTCCCGTAGCTGTAGCCATGCCGTTTCACGCTGTTCAATGCTGGGTATTAAGGAGTCGAATGTTCGAGTCATGGAGCCTCCCGAATTCCGGCACACCAAAAGGTTTGAGGGATGCCAGGAACATAAGGTCAATGGCCAGGAGCGCAAGGTGCCCTTTGGCACGTTTCGCGGGGCTCGGCCAGGAGTCGGGTATCCTGGGAATGACGGAAATTTCCTTGAGATCTCTATGACCGAAACCCACCAGCCTA
>JAUYES010000646.1 GCA_030691225.1 Holophaga sp.
GAAGATACGATCCGCTGCAAGAGCAGCGGAGATCCCGCTGTGCGGGATCCGGCGACCTGCCGAGCAATTATTCGAGTGTTTTTCTTGGCGTCTTTGCGCCTTGGCGGTGAATCTGTTTTCCAAAAAACGAGACTGTGGACCGAAACTTCAACCAGCAATGTACAGCGATGAAAGGCCAAGGCTTGAATTATTCGACGACGATCTCATCACAGAAGAACATCGACGGACTTCCGGCGCCGGGATGCCAGCTCGGCAGTTCACCATAATTCTTGATGCGAACTTTCACGAACCGGGCCTCGACCGCCGCAAATGTCACCGCAAAATCCCGGCAGAAGATTCCATCTTCACGGTCCGAAAGCTCATTGCGAACCAAGCCCATCGTCCGAAAGTCAGTGCCATCAGTGGAGAGCAAAAATTCCACGCCGAGGGGCATTAGAATCCAACTTCGCATGTCCTGAATGAAGCCCATAGCCAATCGCTGAATGCTTTGGGTTTTCCCAAGATCCACCACGGCTTCCAAATCCTGCCCTTGGTATCCCTGCCACCGTCCCTGGCGCCAGTGGGGCCCACCACGTAAACCATCGATCAATGCGGTATTGCCACCTGCCGAGTATTGGCGGCTGTAGGTTGCGCTGAGCGTAATCTGGCGTCCTTCTGGAACCTTGGTGAAGATGGCGGTCATGACGCTGCTGGGGGCCATGCCCTCTTTGAAGGCAGCGGCCTTCAGCACGGCAGAATTCCCTAGGGAAAGGGGCGTTTCGTACCGCAGAGAAGCTAGGTCAGGGGCCCGGCCATCCAGCGTGTAGCGAATATCCACCTCGGGCTGCAGCGCCCCGAGCGTCACTTGGGTGGCATCACGGAAATGGGAAGATCCGCTCTGCACGAAGGGAGTCGGCAGGATGAGATGTTCCGTGATCGCGGTTCGGGGCGTTTGTTCTTGCCCCACGCCCCATTGCAAATTTGGCTCGCTGGCCATCTCGAAAACGAGTTCGCCGCCCTCCTGAATGGCGCGATGAGAAAG